>CAJMOI010000057.1 GCA_905215105.1 uncultured bacterium | reverse complement strand
CTGCTTTGCGGAAAGCTGGTGCCGGGTGTTCTGGAAGGTGCCAAAGCGGCGCTGGAATCAGCGGTCTTTTCCGAAAAAGCCCTGAAGCCCCAGTCCAGAGTGCTTCCGGAAGAATTCGGAAAGAGGAAAAAGCGCACGGAGTGGATTCAGGATACTGCTGAAACGCAGGCCCGTGCAGAAATTTCCTTTGATGTGGTGCAGGAGCTTGGATGGTACCCTGTTCGGCTTTTCTGGCGGGGGTTGCAGAAGGAAAAAGAGCAGCTGGCTTTGCCGGAAGAGCTGAAAAAGAAAGGCGCTCTCCGTGACTGGCTGGAGCTGCGCCGTGCAGGTTCCCGGCTGGTAATTGCCTGTGCAGTTCCCTCCGATGAGCTGATTACGGCTTTGCGGTGGTGCTTTGCCGTATTTTCCAAGCTGAAAAAGAAGCTGCAAAATCAGGCTGTGATGGAAGAATGGCTTTGCAGCCAGCCGGTTGTGACTGGTTCACCGGAAAATCGGTGCAGTCTGGTAGGCGATGCCCTGTGTTTTCGGGAAAAGGAAGCAGTGAGCTGGCTTACCGGTACTGTGCAGGTTCGCGCAGAGGATTTGTCTCACATTGCGGGAAACCTTTTCCGCCCGTCCAATTTAACAGTGTCCGTGTGTGCCAATCCCGGTATGGTGAAGCGGAAAAAGCTGCAAAAGGTGCTTCAGGAAGGAAGAATCCTGCTGCAAAGCTCCGAGACCGGAGAAGAGGAGCAGGAAAGCCTGAACAAAAAGCTTCTTCACCAGTATATCCGCGACTGTCAGGCCGAGCTGGACTGGATTTTGCAGCAGGAAAAAGGCGGCGGACGGTCGGCCTATCTGCTGTGGAAAAAATTCCAGTGTTATGTGCGGTATCGCCGCAGCCGGGACAGTCACTATTCCTTTGAGGATGTACAGGGCTTTCTGCTGGGTCACGGATATTCCAAGGATGACGTGAAAAAGCTGAAAAAGTGGAAAGATAAAGAGAAAAAAGAGGACAGCTGGGTGCGCCAGGAACGGCCGGAGGATGATTTGGAACAGATCATCCGCTGGTTCCAGGAGGACACCTGCGCCATGCTGCGCTGCCTGCCTGATTGGGAAGGTGCTGCTGCCGCTGCTGTCAAGCGCTCCAACCTGCTGATGAAGCGGGAGGGGAAATCGGAGCGGGGGCTGGAAGCTGTCAAAGTCCTTTTACAGGGAGAAGCGGGAGATCTTGCCCCGCTGAAAAAGTGGATACAACAGCGGGAAGAAAAGGAAGCAAGAGAAGCAAAAGAGACCAAAGAAAAAACTGCTGTAAAGTCCCATGAAAAACGTTGATCGTATCGTTTCCGGTTTTGGAAATGGTGTGAACATAAAATCTGAATTGATGAAGAGGAGAATGCATCATGAGAATTCTGTATGCCGCCGATTACAATGAGCTGAGCCGCAAGGCTGCCAACATCATCGCCGCTCAGGTGATCCTCAAGCCCGACTCCGTGCTGGGTCTGGCCACCGGTTCCAGCCCTCTGGGCACCTACAAGTGCCTGATCGAGGGATATGAGAAGGGCGATCTGGACTTCTCCCGCTGCTCCGCCGCCAACCTGGACGAGTATGTGGGCCTGACCAAGGACAACGATCAGAGCTATGCATACTTCATGTATGAGAATCTGTTCAAGCACATCAACATCGACATGGCCAACACCAACATTCCCGACGGTACCAACCCCGACGCAGAGGCTGAGTGCAAGCGCTATGACGAGGCTGTTGCTGCTTTGGGCGGCGTAGACATCCAGCTGCTGGGTATCGGCCACAACGGACATATCGGCTTTAACGAGCCCGATGACGCATTTGCAAAGGGTACCCACTGTGTGGAACTGACCCAGCGCACCATCGACGCCAACACCCGTTTCTTTGCCCGCCGTGAAGATGTTCCCACCCGCGCTTACACCATGGGCATTAAGACCATTATGAGCGCCAAGAAGGTTCTGCTGATCGCTTCCGGTGCAGAAAAGGCCCCTATCATCTATGAGATGGCAGCTGGCCCCATCGTTCCCAACATGCCTGCTTCCGTGCTGCAGCTGCACAACGACGTGACCGTCGTGGCCGACGCCGCTGCTCTGAGCATCCTGCTGGAAAAGGCTCCCGAGCTGGTTGAAGGCGCTCCCGCAAAATAATTTCCAATAGCACTACAAAGCAAAACAGGAGTGATGCCGTTTTCGCGGCACCACTCCTGTTTTTTTGTCAGCTGAATAAATTCAATTTCAAGCGTACAGTTCCGCAAAGACTTCCTTTGCGGCGGCAAGGGTCTTTTCCAAATCCTCGTCTGTGTGGGCATGAGAGAGGAACATAGCCTCAAACTGAGCGGGAGCCAGATAGATTCCCTTTGCCAGCATCTTTTCAAAATAAGCGGCGTATTTCTTCAAATCGCTCTTAGTTGCACCGGCAAAGGATTCCACGGAATCCGGCGTGAAGAAGGGAGCCACCAGACTGCCCACCTGATTGATCCGGACGCCTGCGCCGGTTTCGGCTGCGGTCTGACGCATCCCTTCTGCCAGACGGTCGGCCTTTGCGGAAATGTCGGTGTAAACCTCCGGGTGGTCGTTCAAATAAGTCAGCTGTGCAAGACCTGCCGCCATGGCTACCGGGTTGCCGGAAAGGGTTCCCGCCTGATAAACCGAACCACAGGGGGCGATGTTTTCCATCAGCTCGCGGCTGCCGCAATAAGCGCCAACAGGCATACCGCCGCCGATAATTTTTCCGAACGTCACAATATCCGCTTTGACGCCAAAATACTCCTGTGCGCCGCCTTTAGCCAGACGGAACCCGGTAATCACTTCATCAAAAATCAGCAGAGCACCTTCCTTGTCGCACAGGGCGCGCAGTCCTTCCAGAAATCCAAGGTTGGGTCCTACGACGCCCATGTTGGCGGCAACAGGCTCGACAATGACGCAGGCAATCTCGCCGGGATACTGGGCGAACAGCTCTTTGACGCTTTTTAGATTGTTGTACTGGGCGGTGAGGGTGTCTTTTGCGGTGTCCACCGGCACACCGGCAGAGCTGGGCTTGCCGCCTTCTGCTACAGCAGAGGAGCCGGCCTTCACCAGCATGGCGTCGCTGTGACCATGATAGCAGCCCTCAAACTTGATGATCTTGTCCCGTCCGGTAGCGCCTCTTGCCAGCCGCAGGGCAGACATGACCGCTTCGGTACCGGAGTTCACCATGCGTACCATTTCGATGTTGGGCACCATCTGAATCATCAGTTCGGCGATCTCCACCTCGCGCTGGGTGGAAGCGCCAAAGGAAAGGCCGTCCTTCACAGCTTTTTCCACCGCTTCCCGGATGAGAGGATGGTTGTGACCCAGAATCATGGGGCCCCAGGAGCACACGTAATCAATGTACCGGTTGCCGTCCACGTCCCAGATATATGCGCCGTCTGCTTTGGCAATAAAGCGGGGAGTAAGCCCCACCGCACGATAGGCGCGGACGGGGCTGTTTACGCCGCCGGGAAGTACCTTTTTAGCCCGTTCAAACAGGGCAGAAGAAGTGTCCATTATCCGATGTCTCCTTTTTGAATGGCCTGTGCCAGTTCTTTCGCATAGTAGGTGATGAGCATATTTGCACCCGCCCGGAAAATGGACAGGGCAGATTCACACATAATTCGGTATTCGTCCACCAGCCCAGCCTGTGCCGCGGCCTTTATCATGGCATATTCACCGGAAACGGAATAAGCCGCCATGGGCACGTCAAAAGCGTCGGAGCATTCCCGGATGATGTCCAGATAGGAGAGGGCGGGCTTCACCATAATGATGTCCGCGCCTTCTTCCACATCCAGTGCACATTCCTTCATGGCTTCCTTGCGGTTGTGGGGGTCCATCTGGTAGCCCTTGCGGTCGCCGAAGGAGGGGGCGGAACCGGCAGCAGAGCGGAAGGGGCCGTAAAAGGCGGAGGCATATTTGGCGGAATAGGCCATGATGGGCACATCCTGGAACCCTGCTGCGTCCAGCGTGCGGCGGATGGCCCCCACGCGGCCGTCCATCATGTCAGAAGGCGCCACCATGTTGGCGCCTGCCTGAGCATGGGAAAGGGCGGTTTTGCACAGCAGTTCCAGGGTAGCGTCGTTGTCCACCTTGTGGCCGCACAGAGCGCCGCAGTGACCGTGGTCAGTGTATTCACACATACATACGTCGGTGATGATATAAAAATCGGGATACGCCGCCTTGATTTTGCGGATGGCCTTTTGAATCACACCCTCCGGATCCCAGGCGGAAGAGCCCACTTCATCTTTATAGGCGGGGATGCCAAACAAAATGCAGCTGCGAACACCGGCATCAATGCACTCGGCAATGGCTTCTTCTACGGTGTCCAGACCGTACTGGTACTGGCCGGGCAAAGAATCAATAGGGCGTTTTCCGCTGAGGGTTTCGTCCACAAAAATGGGGTAAATCAGGCTGTCGGCAGAGAGCCGGGTTTCCCGGCACATCCGGCGGATGGCGTCGCCGTCCCGCAGGCGGCGGGGTCTTTGAATCAGTTCCATGGTCATTCTCCTTCCACGATTCTCTGAATCAGTGCATCCATGGTGGCTTTTTCGGCGGTGATGGTATGCAGGTTGTATTGATGCGCCGCAGCTTTGGTCTGCTTGCCGATGCAGGCGGCGGTGATGGCGGAAAAGTCCGTGCCCTCTCCCAACGCGGAGACAAAGCCGGTGACGGTGGAGGCGCTGGTAAAGGTAACGATAGTCCCCGCAGCCAGCAGTTCCCGCACTTCTTCGGTGTTGGGGGCGGCGTACCGGGTCTCATAGCACCGGATGTCATCATAGGAAATGGTACCCCTATCCAGCGCGTCTGTCAAGGCTTTGGTGCCCCACTGAGCACGGAGAATGAGCACCTTCCCGGCAGGCTTTGCCTCGCACAGTGCCTGCCCTAAATGAGCGCCGTCATAAACTTCGGGAATCAAGTCGGCGCGCAGTCCGTGTTTGCGAAGCTCCCGGTCAGTGCCGGGGCCAATGGCCGCCAGCTTGATGCTTCCCAAGGCCCGCACGTCCCGATTGGTACGTTCCAGCAGTTCCATTAACGCAGAAACACCGGCAGGACTGGTAAAGGTGAGCCACTCATAGCGTCCGATGTTGTCCACGGCTTCTTCCATTTCCGGACAGGGAATCAGGGGATGGGTCTCAATGCAGGGGAACTCCACCACATTGGCACCCAGAGCGCGCAGCCGCTCGGATAAGGTGCCTGCCCGCTCTTTGGGACGGGTGACGATCACGGTTTTTCCCTTTAAGGGCAGATGGTCAAACCAGTCAAACTGATTGGAGTAGGCACAAACCTTGCCCACAATGATAATGGCTGGACTCTTTACCTTTTCCGTTTTGGCGGTTTCCGGCAGGGTGGAGAGGGTGGCCAGAATGGGCCGCTGGGAGGGGGTAGTGCCTTTTTCGATAACAGCGGCAGGCATATCCGGCTCCATACCGGCTTCTAAAAGCCCCCGGCAGATTTCGCCCAGTGCGCTGACACCCATGAGGAATACTAGTGTGCCCTTGGTCTGCACCAGCGCTTCAAAGTTGATGCTTAACGGTTTTCCGGCTCGCTGATGGCCGGTGATAATGTGCAGAGAGGAGCAGCAGTCCCGGTGGGTTACCGGGATACCCGCATAGGCGGGCACTGCAATGGCGGAGGTGATGCCGGGCACTTCCTGAAAGGAAACACCGTGCTCACTGAGGAGTTCCAGCTCTTCGCCGCCGCGGCCAAAGAGGAAGGGGTCGCCGCCCTTCAGACGAACCACCCGTTTGCCTTCCAGCGCCTTTTCCAGCAAAATCTGATTGATCTGCTCCTGGGGTACAGTGTGATGGGAGGATTCCTTGCCCACATTGATACGCTCGGCGTTTTCGGGAATCAAATCGAAAATCGCCTGCCCTACCAGCCGGTCATAGACTACCACTTCTGCGGATTCAATGGCTTTGCGCCCTTTGATGGTCAGCAGCTCCGGATCTCCGGGGCCTGCTCCGACCAGAATGACCTGTCCCTTTTTCATTGGTATTTCCTCCTCATTTCCTCTGCAAGTACAGCGCCTACGATTTCTCCCTGCTCTCGCGGGCCGGAGATGGTTTCAAAATAGCAGGTTTCGTCTTCTGTGACATACATTCCTTTTAGTGTAAGAACGTCCCCGTCAATAGTAGCAAACGCCGCCACGGGGGAAGAACACCCGCCGTCCAACGTGCGGACAAAGGCACGTTCTGCCAGCAGGCAGTCCCGGCCGTCGTCATCGGCAAAGGTTTGCAGGCAGGCCGTGTCCACGCCCTCTCGGGCCTGCACTGCCAAAATGGCCTGCCCGGCGGCGGGAAGGATTTCTTCCGTTGAAAAATACCGGCTGATACGGTGTTCCAGCCCTAAGCGGGTCAGCCCCGCTCCGGCCAGCACCAGCGCAGAAAACTCGCCGTCGTCCAGCTTGCGGAGCCGGGTGAGCACGTTTCCCCGGATGGGGGCAACGGTGGCTTCCGGGAATAGCTTTTTCAGCTGCAACTGGCGGCGCAGAGAAGAGCAGCCAATGGGCTTTGAAAAATCGATGGTGTCTTTCCCTTCCGGCAGCACCAGCACGTCCCGAGGGTCGGCCCGCTTGGAAAAGGCCACTAAGGGAAGGCGGGGGTCGATCTCCATAGGCAAATCCTTGCTGCTATGTACGGTGATATCCACCCGGCCATCCAGTAGGGCAGCGTCCAGCTCTTTCACAAACAGCCCTTTGCCGCCGATTTTATCCAGCGTCCTGTCCAGAATTTTGTCTCCGGTGGTTTTCATGGTGATGAGCTCAGTTTTCATTTCTGAGTCACAGCTGTGGATGGCCTCTATCACCATTTCCGACTGGATGACGGCAAGACGGCTTTCCCGGCTGCCGATGCGTATCTGTTTCATTCCAACTCCTCCAATACAGTGCGGATTTTCCGGGCGGCAGCGGCGGTCTTTTTGTGTTCCTCTCCCTGAGAAACTACTCCGGCCACCAGACCGCTTCCGGTACAAATGGCGGGGAAAAAGAAGGTACTTTCCTCTTTCCGGTCTGCCACGCTAACGAAAATTCCCGCTTTTTTCGCATCCTGTCCTACCTGGAAATTGACTTCCCGACAGTTGGTAGCGGCTACAGCCAGAAACGCCCCGGTAAGGTCACCGGATTCATAAGGACGTTGGAGAAAAGAGGATCCTTCCGGCACCGCTTCACATTCCGGGGCGATGATGGTGACGTCTGCCCCAAAGGAAAGGAGCACCCCAGCCCGGCGCAGGGCAATTTTCCCGCCGCCCACAATCACAGCTTTTTTCCCCTTCAAGTCAAGAAACAGGGGAAAACGGTATGCTGATAAATCCATATGCAGCCTTCTTTCTCAGGAGACCACCGGGCGGCCAGTGGTGTGCAGGCGGATTTTGCTCTCACACTTCATCAGGTTTTCGGAGGTAATCCGCTCCGCCAGTCCGGTGACCAGCAGGTCCACGGTCTTGTTCACCGACAGCTCAATGATTTCCGCTTCCGTCAGGTCTTCCTTCAATTCTTTTGCTGTGAGAAGCCGGTTGACAATGGCCTGTTTCAGGCTTTCCACCGAAGTCATGCAGTCCTTATAGTTGAGCCAGCGGGTAAAATTCTCCATATGTGTCCGCAGAATGTCCGTGACTTCCGGAGGGATGGTGCGGTTTTCCAGAAAGCTCCCCAAATCATCAATGTTGTAGAGGGACACGCCGGGTAACTGTGCCACTTCCGGCTGAATATCACGAGGAATGGCCAGATCGATGAGGGTGGCGGGAACCGTGGACAAGGCCGCCAGCTGCTCCACTGTCACTGTATAATGGGGGCTGGTGGTGGCGGAAATCAAAATGTCACATTCGTCCATATGGTCAAACCGCTCGTCATAGGGAACCACGCCGCAGCCCGGCGGCACAATGGTTTCCCCGTGGCGGTAGGTGCGCAGGGTGACGGATACCTGACATCCGGTTTTCTGCAAAAGGGAAGCGGCAAGCCTTCCCATTTCTCCGTTGCCGATAACGAGGGCTTTTTTCTCTTTCAGCGTTCCCAGTTTTTCCTGTAACAGAGCCACCGCCATGCTGGCGGCCGAGGTGGGAACCGCCGTGAGCCGCACTTTGGTGCGTACTTCCTTTCCGGCGGAAACAGCGGAGCGGAACAGGGTTTCCAGGACGGAATCGGTGGCTCCCTCTTCCCGGGCCAGGGCGGCGGCGGCTTTTACCTGGGAAATAATCTGATCTTCTCCCCAGATGCGGGAGCGAAGCCCTGCCGCCACTTCCATCAGATGCCGGACGGCTTCTTTTCCGCTCCGGGTCACGAAAGCGTCTTGATATGGAGCATATTCCGTGCCTGCCGCCTGACAGAGCAGTTCACCGGGGTTTACTTCTTCTGAACAGGAAAGGTACAGCTCCGTCCGGTTACAGGTGGAAATCAGCACACAGCCGGAAATAGAGGGGAAAGATCGGATGGTACGGACCATAGCGGCGGTCTGCTGTTTGGTAAAAGACAGCTGTTCCCGCAGGCTGATGGGGGCCAGGCTGTGTTCCAGGCCTGACATAATGATTGTCAAGATAATTCACGCTCCTGAATTTGAATATAGGAAGTACGAAAACGGCAAAACCGCTTGCTTCGGGCGCTGTCTCTGTTTTCGGGCGTTTTCAAGCAAAAAGCTGCGACAGTAGGAGCACTGCCGCAGCCGTTTTTCGCGTACAAAAAAGCCCGCCTGCCCGATATACGCCGAAAGCAGCGGAAAACGCCTTGAGCAGGTCTCCTGACTTGTGCTTTGACAGCCTGCACACAGCCTTCTCGGGAGAGTTCCCAATGACTGGCTTTCGCCGCGTGTGGGGCCTGAACACATACAGTGGCGGTACCGTTCCGGATTTGCACCGGATTTCCTATTCTCCGCCGGGCCCAAACAGCCACGGCAGCACTCAAAGTGGATGATGATTTGATTATAGCAACGGGGAAAAACTTTGTCAACAGAAGGGGAAGGTTGACAAAAAGCAAAAAGTCGGGCTCATTGTAGCAGGTTTTGCTCCGAATGTAAAGATGAATTTTTCAGGGAATGGAGAATCGTGATTTTGCACATTTTACAGTCGCGGATTTTGCCGGTTCATTTTGCTGCCCATAGTTGACAAATGAAAAACCCGTGCCTACAATAAAAGACAATTTGACTTCCGGCAGGATTGCAAGGAATCAGGATTCCACAAAAATATGGTATAGGAAGGAGTTACCGAAATATGATCGAACAGATCAAGCCCATGGACATTGAAAAGCGCAGTTTTGAAATCATCACCGAGCTGCTGGGAGAGCGGAAGCTGGACCCGGAAAACGAGCTGGTCATCAAGCGGGTCATCCATACCTCCGCGGATTTTGACTATGCGGACAATCTGGTGTTTTCCCCTCACGCCGTACAAAAGGGAATCGAAGCTCTCCGCGGCGGCTGTGACATTGTGACCGATACCCAGATGGCGAAAGCCGGTATTAACAAAACCATTCTGGGAAAGCTGGGCGGGGAAGTCCACTGCTTTATGTCCGACCCGGATGTGGCCGCAGAAGCAAAAGAGCGAGGAATTACCCGGGCCATTGTCTCCATGGAGCGGGCGGCAAAGCTTTCCAAGCCCTGCATTTTCGCCATCGGAAACGCGCCCACTGCCCTGATTTCCCTTCACGAGCAGATTCAGGCGGGAACGCTTCATCCGGCGCTGATCGTGGGTGTGCCCGTAGGCTTTGTGAATGTGGTGGAGAGTAAAGAATTGATTCTCGATTCAGAGGTTCCCTACATCGTTGCAAGAGGCCGCAAAGGCGGCAGCAATGTGGCTGCGGCTATCTGCAATGCGTTACTGTATCAGATCATGCGGTAAGCCGAAAAGCCATGACAAAATTTTTACACGGATTTGTCCATTGAAATTTGACGGAAAATGTAGTAACCTTTAACATGGAATGAAAGGTGACTGACGGTTTTGCCGTTGGTAGAATAGGGAAACGGGTGAAATTCCCGTGCGGGACCGCCGCCGTAATGGAAGAGCTTTGGTCAAAAAATGTCACTGTGGGTACACATGGGAAGACAGAACCAGAGCGATGACGCCAGAGCCGGAAGACCTGCCTTGCATTCTATCCTGCCGAAAGGGCAGAACACATGAGGCGGACGGACTAAACGCTCTCATGGTGCAATCGGAGAGGTTTTCTCCGGTTTTCTGACCTTTCTCAAACTGTTTTGAGAGAGGTCCTTTTTATTTTATTTCACTTTTTACAAAATGGAGGAATCAACATGACCACAATGGAAAAGAAGATCATGTCCTTCTCCGTGGCGGCAAGCCTCGTGCTCTGTGTACCCCAGACCGCGTCGGCCATGCACATCATGGAAGGATATTTGCCCCCTGCGTTCTGCATAGCGTGGGGCGCTGTCTGCATCCCGTTTCTGGCTGCGGGTGTCATCGCCATCCGCCGGCTGGTACAGCAGCACCGCAAATCAATTTTGCTGTTGGCAATGGCGGGCGCATTTATTTTTGTCATTTCGTCGCTGAAAATCCCCTCGATCACTGGCAGCTGCAGCCACATGACCGGCACCGGTCTGGGGGCCATTCTCTTTGGCGTTTCCACCACCTCGGTGTTGGGTATCATCGTGCTGGTGTTCCAGGCCCTTTTGTTGGCCCACGGCGGCCTCACCACTTTGGGCGCCAACACCTTCAGCATGGCCATTGCAGGCCCGCTGCTGGCCTGGGGATTATATCAGGCCGGTAAAAAGCTCAAGCTGCCCAAGCTCTTTAATGTGTTTCTGGCCGCTATGCTGGGAGACCTTCTTACCTATTGCGTGACCAGCATCCAGCTTGCCCTAGCCTCCCCCAGTGCAGAAGGCGGCGTATGGGCCAGTATGGTGGAGTTTTTGGCAGTGTTCGCCCCCACGCAGCTGCCGCTGGCTGTGATTGAAGGCATTCTTACCATGCTGGTGATGATCGGTCTGG
>CAJMOI010000056.1 GCA_905215105.1 uncultured bacterium | reverse complement strand
CATCATTTCATGATGCCGATAGAAAAGTCTATGATTTCGACTTTTCAGATAGCCCTAGGCTTTATCCACGTTGGATGTTCGTGAAATGGACAGAACCACGCCCATCTGTGCCAGCAGCATCACCAGCGACGTGCCGCCATAGCTGAAAAAGGGAAGGCTGATGCCGGTATTGGGAAGGGTATTGGTCACCACGCAGATATTCAGAATGGCCTGAATGCCTACCTGTGCCGTCAGACCCATGCCCAGCAGCATGCCGAATTTATCCTTTGCACTGAGGGAAATGACGATTCCCCGCCATACCAGCAAAGCAAAGAGGATAATCACCGCCAGTGCCCCCACAAAGCCCAGCTCTTCACAGACAATGGCAAAGATAAAATCATTTTCCGGCTCCGGCAGATAAAAATACTTTTGATGAGACTGGGCAAGACCCAGACCCAGCAGCCGCCCCGAGCCAATGGCCATCAGGGACTGGCGGGTCTGCCAGGTATCCACGCCTTCCGGCGGATTAAAGGGATTCAGCCAGCTCTGAATTCGGAGCACAGCATAGGAAAACTTATCCAAAATCCCCTCCCCCAACGGGGTAAAGAAGATGATTACAGCCGCAATGGCTGCAATCGACCCGAAAACAATGACAAACCACCGGATTTTGGTGCCGCCCAGCCACATCATGGTAAAGGCCAGCAGGGTAAGAATGACCGTCGCGGAAATGTGTTTTTCTGCCACAATCAGGCCGGCAAAAACACCATAAATCAGGAAAAAGGGCAGCGCGCCAAATAAAAAGGTTTCCATCCGCTCATAGTTAATGGAAATCAGATGGGCAAATAAGAGAATCAGGGCAAATTTCGCAATTTCCGAAGGCTGGAAGTTGATGGGACCGATAAAGATCCACCGGTATGCACCGTTGACCAGCGGAACAAATCCGGTGCCTCTCAGCCCCAAAACGGCAATTAGCAGCCCTATGGTTACCAGTGCGACTGGAAAGGCAAACTTGTGCAGATGATGGTAGTCAAAATAGGAGACTGCCACCATAACGGCACAGCCGCCCAGTGCAAAACCCAGCTGTTTGATAATATAAACATAGCTGCTGGCGCCGCCTTCTGACCCTTGGGTTTCGGAATAGGAAACCACATAGCTGGCCGAAAAGAGCATGACCAGACCGAATACCAGCAGGCTGAGCAGGATATACAGGAAAACCCGGTCAATACCGCCCCGGACGGAAAACACCTTGAACTTTTTCCGAATTTTCCGCACCGGCCGGCGAACAGAAAAAGGCGAACCAGCCGGAACCGCCGCACCTGCACCGGCTCCAGCGACAGCCGCTCTCCGCCGGGAGGCTTCAATGGGTTCCGGCCTGCGGGAGGAACGCTCCTGTTTGCGGGGCGGTCGCTGGGATTGAGGCTTTTTCAGGGATTCTCGTTTTTTCACGGCTTTCCTCCTCCTTTCCGAGTTCCTTACTTCTTCGGTTAGTATACGCCGTTACACGCCAAAGAATACCAATGCAAGGGCAATCAATCCGCCGATGGCTGCCACCAGGCTGAACACAAAGCAGACTTTCATTTCGCTCCAACCGCACATCTCAAAATGATGGTGGATGGGGCTCATCTTAAACAGACGCTTGCCGTGGGTCAGTTTGAAGTAACCCACCTGAAGCACCACGGAGAGAATTTCCGCAAAATAAACGATACCCAGAGGCAGCAGCAGCACCGGCATATTCACGCCGAAAGCCAGTGCGCACACCGCGCCGCCCAGAAACAGGGAGCCGGTATCGCCCATGAACACCTTGGCGGGGTTGAAATTCCAAACCAGAAAGCCCATGCAGCCCGCAGCAATGGCCACTGCCAGAATGCTCATGCTGAACAGATTGAGCAGTCCGGCAATCATCATCAGGAAAATGCAGACAAAGAACGTAACGGAAGCATTGAGGCCGTCCAGACCGTCGGTGAAGTTGACAGCGTTGACCACGCCCACAATGACCACAGCGGCCAGAATCCAATAGCCCCAGCCGAAGTCCACCATTCCCACAAAGGGAATCAGTGTGGAAGTACGGCTGCCGGTATCGCCGCCGATCAACGCGATGGTGGCCAGATAGGCAGCGGCAGCGGCAAACTGAAGCACCAGCTTCTGGATTACCGTCAGGCCCAGGTTGCGCTTTTTCACCACTTTGATATAGTCATCGATAAAGCCGATGAAGCCGAAGGCCAGCGCCATACCCAGACCACCGAAGAGACGGGCTTTTGCCAGCATGGTATCGTCGTATGTACTGTTGTAAAACAGAGGCACACAGATCAGAACGGAAACCACAATGCCGATGATGAACATAATGCCGCCCATGGTCGGCGTTCCCTGCTTCTTTTTGTGCCACTGGGGACCTTCTTCCCGGATGGTCTGACCGAAATGCAGCTTGCGCAGGAAAGGAATCATCCATTTTCCCAGCAAAGCCGTAACGCCGAAGGAAATGACGGCGGCTAACAGTGTCCAGATTGCGCTCATAGTTTTTCTCCACCTTGTTGTTTTTTCCGGCGTTTTGGGCGGAAGAAAGTCCTCTGCCGCCCAAAACCCGGTCTCGTTCTTCTAGTATAGCATACCGGCCGGTATTTTTACAGTCCCGGCACAGCGAAAATCTCAAACTACAAAACCTGATCCAGCTCCACAAAGTTGACGGTAATGACCGTGCCCGGCCGCACTTTTGTCCCCTCTGCAATGCTCTGGGTGTTGGAAACCGGATTGTCACTGGTCAGCGCCGCACCGGTCACCCGAATCTGTACGCCGCTGTCAACTGCCGTCTGGTTGGCCGCGGACAGGGAAAGTCCCAGCAGATTGGGCACTTCCACCGTCTGGTCTGTACTCTCCTCGTCGGTATAGAGCACCACCGTGCCGCCCTGAGGAATGGTTTCACCGAAAGCGGGCACCTGATCGATGACCTTGCTGCCACTGCCCTTGACGGTGACATTGAGTCCGGCATCCTCCACAGTCTTTTTCGCTTCTTCCACCGTCTGGCCCACAGCGGAGGGAGCCGTGGTGTCAATCTTGCTCAGCTCTTCTTCGGTATACTTGCGTTCCACACCCAGATAGGAAAGGATCTGCTCCATACAGGTGTTGAAAACCGGTCCTGCCACGGAACTGCCGTAATAGTTGCCGTTGGGGTCCGGCTCGTCGAAGTAAATGAGCAGGGCAACCTGAGGATCGTCTGCGGGGGCAAAGCCGCAGTAGGAAGCGATATAGTGCTTTTTGGTCTTATCCAGATTATCCTCCAGAATTTTCTGAGAGGTACCGGTTTTTCCGCAAACCTGATATCCGGCGATATAGCCGTTTTTGGCGGTGCCGCTGGTAGCGTTCTGCTGAAGAATCTTAATCATGCGCTCGGAAGTATCGCTGGAAATTACCTGGCGCTTATAGGTGGTATCCGCAGTCATGATGATGTTGCCGTCGCTGTCCAGCATATGATCCACCACATGGGGCTGCACCAGGTAGCCGCCGTTGGCGATAGCGGAAGCGGCCGCCAGCATATGAATGGGGGTAATGCTGAAGTTCTGGCCGAAGGACTCGGTGGCCAGCTCGATGGGGTTCAGCTGGTCCGCTGTATAGTACAGGGTGCTGGCCTCACCGGGCAGGTCAATGCCGGTTTTCTGGGTAAATCCGAAAGCGTCAAAGTATTTGTAAAACAGGTTGGGGCCCAGCAAATCGCCCAGATGCATAAACCAGGGGTTGCAGGAATTGCACAGGCCTTCCACAAAGGTTTCGGTTCCGTGGCCGTGGCTCCAGCAGTGAATATAAGTGCTGGTACCCGGCACCTGATAGGAATAGTTACAGGTAAAGGTGCTCTCTTCCGAAACCAGCCCCTCCTCCATGGCCATGGAGCCGGTGCACATTTTGAACACGGAGCCGGGGTAATAGGTATCACTGATGGCCTTATTCCGCCACTGTTTCTGCAATGCGTTGCTCTCCGCCTGTGCCTGTTCCTCCTCCGGAAGGGCGGCAATTTCTTTCGCCACTTCCTCATCGGCAATGGTCCAGGGGTCGTTGGGGTCATAATCCCCTTTGGTGGCAAGACCCAGGATGGCGCCGGTGTTCACGTCCATGGCCACAGCACAAGCGCCGTTGGAAACGTTGAAATTCTCGATGCCCTCTTCCAGACCGGCTTCCAGAAAATGCTGGATGCCCTCGTCGATGGTCAGCACCAGATCGTAACCGTCCTGTGCATCCACCTTCTGTTCATACTGGAAGGGCATATCGCTGCCCAGACCGTTTTTGGCGGTAACCAGCCGTCCGGCTGTGCCGCTGAGCTCTGCGTCATACTGATATTCCAGACCGGAAAGCCCCTGTCCGTCGGAGCCGGTAAAGCCCAGAACAGGGCCCATGAAGTTTCCATAAGGATAGTACCGCTTATAGTCGGTGTTCACCTGAATGCCCTGGGTCAGTTTTTTCTCTTTCAGTTCCTCCACCAGCGCGTTTTTCTGGTCGGTTTCAATCTGCCGCTTGATGACGGTGTAATAAGAGTTGGTATCGCTGATCTTTTTCAGGACCTCGTCTTTCTCCATATCCAGATGCTTTGCCATCACTTCCGCTACCTGTTCCCGGTTTTCATCGGAAATGTGAATGGGTTCTGCTGCGATGGTCCAGACACTGGCGCTCTGGGCCAGCACCTTGGTGCCGCTGCTGTCATAGATGGTGCCCCGCTGGGCGCTGAGGGTGGTGGGCCGCAGACTCTGGTCGATGGCCATTTTTTTCAGCTCTTCACCTTCAATCAGCTGAAGGCGCACCAGAGCGCCAATGGTCACCAGAAATCCCGCCGCCATAAACACCAGCAGCCATCTGGTTCTCTTCCACATTCGGACTGTTGTACCTTTTGCCATATTGCTTTCCTCCGTAGAAGCTGAGCTTTCACTCTGTTAGTAAAAAGAGAGTTAAGATCGATCTTAACTCTCTCCCTTCTGCCGTATAAACCCCTGTGCCGCTCAGAGGTCTTTATTGATAAGTACGCTGTACTGCTATCCCATTATGACAGCAGATTTTGAAAGAAGGACCAGATCTGATCCAGAACGCTGCCGCCGTTGGGCTGCACCACGGTTCCCTGGTCGCCTTCATTCAGGGTGATATATGTAACCTGATTTTTTCCGGTTTTCCGCATATTCAGCTGATCCTTCGCATAAGCTTCCACATCGGTCAGCGTCATATTGGAACTGGCCTCCATTTGCAGCTGAACCTCCACGCTCTGTGCCTCAGACAGCTGGGTCTGAACGGATGCAATCTGGGAGGTCAGCTCGTTGAGCTGTACCTGATTGTACACCACGCAGCTCACCACGCCCAGCACCACTGCCAAACAGCCGGCCACTGCCACTGCCCGCAGGGAAAGAGGATGGGTGCGGCGGTTCCTTTCCAGCTCACCCTGAGGGAGCTCGATGACGTTACTGCGGCGCTGCTGCTTCCGGGAAGGTTTGGACGCCGGTTCGCCGCCCACTTCCACGGTCAACGGCCGCGTGTCAAAAAGGGAAAGATCGTATGCCTCGGTTCGGTTTCTCTGTGTCAACTGCTCCACTCTCCTGTCTTTTTAGAATCAATCCTGTGCCAGCTTAATGCAGACACGAAGTCTGGCGCTTCTGGCACGGGGGTTTTCTTCCAGCTCCTCCGGTGAAGGAGCCAGACCTTTTTTATATACCAGCTGTGCCCGGGGCTTTTTGCCGCAGACACAAACCGGGAAATCCGGCGGACAGGTACAGCCTGTACACCAGTCATTCATTCTCCGTTTGACCATCCGGTCTTCCAGCGAATGGAAAGTAATAATCGCCAGCCGTCCGCCGGGACGAAGCATGGAAAACGCTGCGTCCAACCCTTCGGACAGCCGGTCCAGTTCCCCGTTTACTGCAATGCGCAGGGCCTGGAAGGTTTTTCTGGCGGGGTGTCCCGGTTCCCGCCGAACCGCTGCCGGAACGGCTTCCCGGATAATATCCGCCAGCTGAAGGGTGGTTTCAATGGGCGCCGTTTCCCGGGCGGCCACAATGGCCTTTGCAATCCGGGCGGCGCTTTTGTCCTCGCCATAGCGGCTGATGATTTCCGCAATCTGCTGCCAGGAAAGGGTATTGACCAAATCGGCAGCAGTGGGTCCCTCCTGACTCATCCGCATATCCAGCGGCGCATCCGTGTGATAGGAAAAGCCCCGCTCCGGCGTGTCCAGCTGGTGGGAGGAAACGCCGATATCCATGAGAATGCCGTCCGCCTGGGTAAAACCGCAGTCCGCGGCCAGCTCCTTCATTTGAGAGAAATTGCCCCGGCGAATGAGAGAGCCGGGATATTTAGAAAGCCGGGCGGTGCAGGCTGCGATGGCGTCCGGGTCCTGATCGATGGACAACAGGTGTCCGGTGGTCAGACGTTTCAGAATCGCCTCGCTGTGGCCGCCGCCGCCGGCGGTGCCGTCTATATAGAAACCGTCAGGCCGGATGTCCAGCGAATCGATGGTTTCGGTAAAGAGTACCGGCTTATGAGAAAACGTACTCGTTTCCATGTCTGGCACATCCTTTCTATATGAATTAAATACCCAGCAGCTCCATGGCTGCCAGAATGGTTTCCTGGGTTTGTCCCTGTTCATAGTGGTTCCAGCGCTGGGTATCCCAGATTTCCGCCCGGTTGGCGGCGCCGATCACCGTTACATCCCGGGTCAGACCCGCATGATTTCGGAGACTGGCGGGAAGGAGGATTCTTCCCTGCTTGTCCGGTTCCACTTCCGTTGCACCGGAAAAGAAAAAGCGCTGGATATCCCGGGCCTGAGAGATGGGCAGAGAGGACATTCTCTCCACCAGATTCTGCCACCGGTCTGCGGACAGGACAAACAGGCAATGATCCAGCCCCTTTGTCACATAAAAACGGTCGCCAAGATCCTCCCGGAACCGGGCCGGAATGGTGACCCGTCCTTTCGCGTCCATATTATGTTGGTATTCCCCCATCAGCACTTGGCGGCCACTCCCGGTTTTTTAGGCAATTCGGCCACAAAATCCAGTTTAGAGCTGACCCGCTCCCCCACTTTTGTGCACCTTTTGCCACTTTTGTTCCATTATAGTATATAGGGGAACCAATTGCAACGGTTTTTTGAAAATAATTATGTAAAACAAAATTCGACATTGTGTATTTTCCCGATTTTTTCGGGTACAAGAAAGGGAGAAAGCACATTTTTTAGTGCTTTCTCCCAAAAAAATACGTTTTTTGCTGTATCATACTCAAATTCTCAATCAAACTGCACAAATCTACAATATAATATTTTCACTTACCTGCATTCATGCGCCGTTTGATTTCAGTCAGAGTTATTTTTTCTGATTGGCTCTCATATTCTGACGGGTCTGACGCAGTTCCGACAGACTTTGCGCCAGGGCTTCATCCGCCCGCTTCATCATCCCGTCTGCATATTCATAGGAAGCCCTTCGCAATTCACGGCATTTTTTCTGGGTCTGTTCCGTCAGATCACGGGCCTGAATCTGTGCCTGACGGGTAATCTCGCTCTGGTTGACCATGATTCTGGCTTTTTCCTCGGCGGCACGGATGATTTTTTCCGACTGACGGCGGGCATCGGCAAGAATCTGGTTGCGGTCTGCCACAACGGCTCTGGCCTGATCGATTTCCCCGGGCAAGTGATCGCGGATATCACGAATCACATCCAGCACCTCATTGGCATCCACCCGAACCTTGCTGGACATGGGCAAGGAAGGCGCCTTCTCGATCATTTCCTCCAGCTCTCTCAAATACTTTTCCACTGAAACCTGCATGATATCACCTGTCCCCTTTCTTCTCCGTTCCCGCGGGAAACCGCCCGGCTGTCCGGCCGTTTATCCCTGTATCTTCATATCCTCATGGATTCTGTTTTTCACGTCTTCCAAAATGCATTCCGGCACAAAATTGGAAATGTCCCCGCCGAACATGGCAATCTGCTTGACAATGCTGGAGCTGAGGAACATGTGCTCGGAATTGGTGGTCATAAACAGGGTTTCCATATCCGGATTCAGCTTTTTATTGGTCAGCGCCTGCTGAAACTCATACTCAAAGTCCGTAACGGCCCGCAAACCCTTAATAACGGCCGTTGCACCCCGCTGTTTTGCGTAATCCGCCAGCAGTCCTGCAAAGCCCACCACCTCCACATTTTCCATGCCGGCGGTGGCCCGGCGGAGCAGGTCAATGCGTTCTTCCACGGTGAACAGCGTTTTTTTCGAAGGGTTAATCATCACCGCCACAATCACATGGTCAAAGACCTTGCGGGAACGCTCGATGATATCCAGATGGCCCATGGTCACCGGGTCAAAGCTGCCCGGACAAATTCCGATATTCTTCATACGCTATTTGCTCTCCCAACTTCCTGTATGGTCTGCTGCGGTTTATGCAAAATCCTCATGCCGGTAAACGGTGAGGTAAATTTTTCCGTACCGATAGGAACGGCCGCGGCGGAAAGGACCCGCCTGTTCCGGTACTTCTTCGTCCTCCGGATGCTCGGCAATCATCACACCGCCGGGGGACATGACGCCGCTTGCCAGTTCCAGCGCCTTTTGCAGGCGTCCGCTGCGGTAGGGCGGGTCCAGAAACACAATGTCAAAGGGCTGCTGCTTCCGCAGAAGGAAAGCGGCATAGTCGCATTGGAACGTCTGGCACCGGTCTTCCATGTGCAGAGACGCGATGTTCCGGCGAACCACTGCCATGGATTCCCGGGACTCGTCCACAAAAACAGCTTCTTTTGCGCCGCGGCTCAGGGCTTCCAGCCCAAGCTGTCCGCTTCCTGCAAAAAGGTCCAGCACCCGGCGGCCTTCGATCTGAAACTGCAAAATATTGAAAAGGGCTTCCTTCACCCGCTCCGGTGTGGGACGGACGTCCATCCCTTCCCGGGTTTCCAGGCGTCTGCCTCTGGCTTCTCCCGCGATAATTCTCATATTCTTCGACATCCTTTTTCGATTCTGCGGAAATCAGCCCCGCTGCCCCGCGGAAAAATGTTTTTCTGTATTATCCCACATAACCCCTGTTCTGTCAACTGTACACAATGATTTCTGCCGGAAAACCGGGGCATCATCCGGCGGAATTTCGGGCTTTTTCCACATCGTCCAACACCCGGCCTATGTTCTCCCGGAAACACAGGTCGGCGCTGCCGTCCACAGAGGTTTCCGAGCGGTTAATCAGTACCAGATGACTGCCGCCAAAATAGCGGAGCAGTCCAGCGGCGGGATAGACCACCAGACTGGTGCCGCCTACAATCAGCAAGTCGGCTTCCTCCAGCGCCTGCACCGCTTGCAGCAGCACGGTCTGGTCCAGCGGTTCTTCATAGAGCACGACCTCCGGCTTGATAATGCCCCCGCAGGAACACCGGGGCACCCCTTCGCTTTCCAGAACCTTTTCCAACGGCCAGCTTTTGCCGCACCGCTTGCACCGGTTCCGGTGGACAGAGCCGTGAAGCTCCAGCACGTTTTTACTGCCTGCCATCTGGTGAAGGCCGTCGATGTTCTGGGTAATGACCGCCGAAAGACGGCCCTCCTGTTCCCACTGGGCCAGCACCTGATGAGCCCGGTTGGGGCGGCACTGGGGGGCCACCATTTTTTCCCGATAAAAACGGAAAAACTCCTCCGGGTTCTTGATAAAAAAGGTGCGGCTCAAAATGGTTTCCGGCGGATATTGATAGGACTGATGGTACAGGCCGTCCTGACTTCGAAAATCGGGAATGCCGCTTTCGGTGGAGACCCCTGCTCCACCGAAAAAGACCAGCTTCCGGCTTTTTTCCACCCAACCGGCCAGTTTTTGAATTCTGTCAGCATACTCCTCCATGGTTTTCCCTCCTTATTTCAACAGGAAGCGGGTCATCCGGTCAAACTTGCCATAAGGCGCATACCGCACCGGCAAATCCATCTTTGTAGAGGACACCAGCACACTTTTATAGTGGGTGAACACGTCAAAGCCAGCTTTTCCGTGATACTGTCCCATGCCGCTTTCCCCGATGCCGCCGAAGGGCAGCCCTTTCCCCGTCAGGTGCAGCACCGTGTCATTGACACAGCCGCCGCCAAACCGGGCCCGGGTCATCACTTCTCTGGCGGTCTGCCGGTCGGAGGTGAACAGATACAGCGCCAGCGGCGACGGACGGCGGTTCAGTTCCCCCAATACCTCTTCCAGCGAGTCATAAACCATCACCGGCAGGATGGGACCGAACAGCTCTTCCTGCATCACGGCGCTGTCCCAAGTCACGTCGGTGATAATGGTGGGCGCAATTTGCAGGGAGTTTTCCCGCCAGTCCTCTTCCGAGACACGATGGAGGGTGCAGCCCTCTTTCTCCGACTCCTCCAAAAGCTTTTGCAGCCGGAAAAAGTGCTTTTCATTTATAATATGGCCGTAATCCCGGCTGTCCATGGGAGAAGCGCCGTACAGGCTCTTCACAGCAGCCAGAAGCTTTGGCAGCAGTGCCCTTGCCTGTGACCGGTGCACCAGCAGATAATCCGGCGCCACACAGGTCTGGCCGGAATTCAGAAGCTTCCCCCACATGATCCGCCGGGCGGCAAGGTCTGTTTTTGCGGTACTGTCCACAATCACCGGGCTTTTTCCGCCCAGTTCCAGCGTCACCGGTGTCAGATGGCGGGAAGCGGCTTCCATGACCACCCGGCCCACTGCCGGACTTCCGGTGAAGAAAATGGTGTCCCATTTTTTCTCCAGCAACAGCTGATTTTCCCGGGAACCGCCCTGGAATACCGCCACTTCATCTCTGGGGAAAGCGGATTCCAGCATTTCCTCCAACACAGCGGAAACTGCCCGGGAATACCGGGAGGGCTTCACCACACAGGGACAGCCCGCAGCCAGTGCTGCCGCCAGCGGGGAAAGGGTCAGCTGTACCGGGTAATTCCATGGGGAAAAGATCAGCGCCATGCCGATGGGCTCCGGAATCCGGACACCGCGGGAAGGAAAGCTGGCCACGCCTGCCGCAGCCTTCCGGGGACGGTTCCATTT
>CAJMOI010000055.1 GCA_905215105.1 uncultured bacterium | reverse complement strand
TATCTGTCTGTTGCTTGTGGAAAATTCGTCGATTTCTTGGTTTTCAGAAACGCCCTGGGGCTTTCCCGGGGGTGGGTTACGGGAATCAATTTATGGAAGTATCAGGTCAGAGATTTCAGAAACTCTTCCGCCTCAAAACGGGTGGGAACACTGGGAAGACCGCCGCTTCGGGTGGTGGAGATGCCGGCCATGGCATTGGCAAAACGGCAAATTTCCGTCAGTTCCTCACAGCTCAGTTCTTCCGGCTTTTTGCCGCAGGTCATCAGCTTGTAGACAGCGCTTCCGCCGAAAATATCGCCTGCACCGGTGGTGTCGATGGTTCTCAGATTGGTAAAGGCAAACACCAGTCCGCTGGCATTTTTGTTGGCGAAAAATACGCCTTTTTTGCCCATGGTGGCCAGCACCAGCTTGACGCCGAATTTTTCCACCAGCCGCCGTGCGCCTTCTTCCGGTGTTTCATTGAGAAGCAGGCGGATTTCCTCTTCGCTGATTTTGACCACATCGGCGTGCTTCACGCCCCACAGCATCTGTTCTGCGGCATCGTTTTCATTTTTCCACAGAGGAGCGCGGTAATTGGGGTCAAAGGTAATCATGGCGCCGGATTCCCGGGCGATGCGGACGGCTTCCATGGTGGCAGCGCGTGCCGGCTCATCGGTCATGGAAAGGGTACCGAAATGGAATACTTTGGTGTTTCGCAGCAGACTGTACCGCAAGTCCTCGGTGGTGAGCATCATATCCGCGCCGGGCTTTCGGGCAAAGGAAAAATTCCGGTCTCCTGTTTCGTCCAGTGTGACAAAAGCCAGTGTTGTGAAGACATTGGGGTCCATGACAACGCCTTTTGTACTGATTCTGTATTTTTTCAGCGTATCAATCAGCATGTGACCGAAAGCGTCGTCTCCCACTTTTCCGATAAAGGCAGTTTCAGCGCCGCAGGCAGAAGCGGCACAGAGAAAGTTGCAGGGAGCTCCGCCGGGATTGGCGTGCATGACGGGATAACCGTACTCATTGTTTTCTTTGTGAACAAAATCAATCAGAACTTCCCCAAGAGCGACGATATCAGGCATGGTGGGATCACATCCTTTCAAAGATAAAATATGGAATCGTCTGACAGACAGCCATATTCTTTCTGCTATCATAGTAACACAAAAAGCGATAAAAAACCAGAAAAAACACGCCCGATTTTTTCTTTTCTAACAGAGAAATCTATGATATACTGATTCTGTGCCGTGCGCCGAAAGGCCGGGCACACTTTTAACCGGAATCCTGATTTTAACGGATTGGAGGCATTCATGAAACGATACAGCAAAGTGCCGAAAACGGAAAAAACGGAAGAACAGATGCTTTCGGAAGCGAAAAAGTGGACGGCCGTGGCCGGAGCAGCGGTGCTGCTGCTGGCGGCGGTGCTTCTCAGTCTTTGGGTGTTTCCCCAGAAAAACGATGGGGTGGGAAACACTTCCTGGGCCATGGGTTCCTATGTGCAGCAGACGCTGTATGGAGATGGGGCCGAGGAGACCGCAACGGAGGCAGCTTCGGCGGTTTCTTCTCTGGAAAACCTGATTTCCTGGCGGGTAGAGGATTCAGACATCGACAAGCTGAACCGTGCTGCCGGAACGGAATGGCTGGAAGTGGACGAAAAGACTATGGAAGTGCTGGAAAAAGCCCTTCAGGTAGCACAGGCTACCGATGGCGCTTATGACCCCACCATTCTCCCGGTCAGCTCTCTCTGGAATTTTGATTCGGAGTTTCCCACGCTTCCGGAAAAAAGTCAGATCGAGGCGCTTTTACCCGATATCGGTTATTCTTTCTTACGGATTAATACCGAGGATTGCACCGCTTCCCTGCGCAATCATGGAAACGGGCTGGATCTGGGCGGTATCGGAAAAGGAGCCGGATGCGACGCGGCGCTGGACTGCTATCGTTCTGCCGGGATTGATGGCGGCATTATTGCAGTGGGCGGCAGTGTAGGTGTTTACGGCGAAAAGCCGGACGGGACGGACTGGCGCATTTCTGTCCGCGATCCGGAAGGAGAGGAAAGCGACGGAATCGGCGTAATTTCGCTGGACAAGGGCTGTGTCTCCACTTCCGGAAGCTATGAAAAGACCTTCACCGAAGACGGCGTGACCTATCATCACCTGCTGGATGCCAAAACCGGATACCCTGCCGAGAGCGGTCTGGTATCCGTGACTGTCGTTCATGAGAGCGGAGCCATCAGCGATGCGCTGGCAACGGCCTGTTTTGTTCTTGGAATCGAGGACAGCCTGCCGGTGCTGAAAGAGCTGGGCGCTTCCGCGTTATTTATTGACGAAGAACACCATATCACCATTGCCGGAGATCTGACGTTTGAGCAGAGCAGTACAGCCTATACCGTCTCCCGGCAGTCCCTGTGAGTAGCCGGTTCCCGCTGTTCCGAAAGCGGGATTTGCTGATTTTTCTGCTGGCGGTCATACTGGCCGGGGCGGGCTTTCTGCAATGGCTGCCAAAATCCGGTGCACCAGTGGCGGTGATTGAACAGGATGGAAAAGAAGTCCGGCGGGTAGAGCTCAGCAGTATTATCCAGCCGGAAACACTGGTCCTGGAAGGTGAAATTTCCGTCACAGTGCTGCTGGAGCCGGGGAAGGTGTCCATTGTTCACTCCGACTGTCCTGACCAGATTTGCGTGAACACCAGCGTTCTTACCCGTCCGGGACAGAGCGCCGTGTGCCTGCCTGCCCGGGTTGCTGTGCGTATTGTGGGCGAAACACAATCTGGCGTAGACGGCATGACGGGATAGGGGGCGCGCGCATGAAATCTTCCGCAAAATTTGTCGCCTTCACCGGGATTTTGGCAGCGCTGGCCGTGGTACTCTCTCTGCTGGAAAATCTGTTGCCGCCGGTTCCGGGGATGCCCCCCGGGGCAAAACTGGGACTATCCAACATTGTGAGTATGTATACTGCCGGATGTGTGGGATTTTTCCCGGCCATGGCGGTGGTGCTAATCAAGGGCTTGTTTGCCTTCCTCACCCGGGGGATTACCGCGGGACTGATGAGCACAGCCGGAGGGCTTTTCAGTACGCTGATTGTCTGGCTGCTACTGAAAAAGCTGCGCTTTGGCCTGCTGGGGGCCAGTGCGGCGGGGGCTTTGGCTCACAACACCGCCCAGCTGGTGATTGCCTGCCTGCTGACTTCTTCCGCGGTGCTGTATTATGCACCGATTTTGGTGCTGTTGGGCACTGCTTCCGGCATTCTTACCGGCCTAGCGCTGGGAGTTCTGCTGCCGCCTCTGGAGAAATTGCAGAGAAGGTAAACTCATATACTGTTCAAAAATGCGTTCCCCACAGGCGAAATCCGTCTGTGTGAAATATATATAACATCTGGCGGGCAACCGCCCTTTTCGAAAAAGAAGGAGGAAAGGAACGGATGGAATTGAAGTTTCCCAAAAAGCCCTTCCGCACTCACGGCGGGGCACGGGTACCCCATCACAAAAACACAAGCCAGATCCCTACAGTCGTTCTTCCCACGCCCAAACAGGTAGTCATCCCCATGCAGCAGCATATCGGTGCTCCCTGTAAGCCGCTGGTGAAGAAAGGCGACCATGTGTATCTGGGACAGAAAATCGGCGATGCAGATGCTTATGTCAGCGCTCCCATTCACGCCAGCGTTTCCGGTACTGTTTCCGCTGTACAGCCGGTTATGCTGCCCGGCGGACAGATGTCCGACGCGGTGGTCATCGATTCTGATGGCCTGATGGAAGTGGACCCCTCCATTCAGCCGCCGAAAGTCAACAGCCTGGAAGACTTTACCGCTGCTGTCCGGGCTTCCGGTCTGGTAGGTCTGGGCGGTGCAGGCTTTCCCGCTCATGTAAAGCTCAACGCACCGGGAAAAATCGATACGCTGATTATCAACGGCGCAGAGTGCGAGCCTTATGTCACCGCTGACCACCGGGAAGCGCTGGAAAACTCCGGCTCGGTGCTGGACGGTGTGTATGCGGTCATGAAAATTCTCGGCGTAGAGCGGGTCATCATCGCCGTGGAAAACAACAAGCCCGATGTCATTGGCATTCTGACTCAGATTGCAGAGGACGACAAGCGGGACCCGGAAGACCGTGTCCGTGTGCTGGCGCTGAAATCCCGTTACCCGCAGGGCGCGGAAAAGCAGCTGATCAACGCCTGTACCGGCCGTCGTGTGCCGACCGGCAAGCTGCCCGCCGATGTAGGCTGTCTGGTGATGAACATCACCTCCATTGCATTTTTGGCGGACTATCTGCGTACCGGTATGCCGCTGGTGAGAAAGCGCGTTACCTTTGACGGCACCGCTATCAAAGACCCGAAAAATGTGCTGGTGCCCATTGGCACCCGGATTTCCGAAGTGGTGGAGTTCTGCGGCGGCTATGCCCAGCCTCCCAAAAAGATGCTCATGGGCGGCCCCATGATGGGCATTGCCCTGACCGACGATTCCCTGCCCATTTTGAAGCAGAACAACGCTATTCTGGCCTTTGGCGAGAAGGAAGCCCGGTTGCAGGAGCCTTCCGCCTGTATCCGCTGCGGCCGCTGTGTCCAGAGCTGCCCCATGCTGCTGGTGCCCACGCTGCTGGAGCAGTACACCGAGAAAAAGGACGTGGAAGAGCTGCAAAAGCGTGGCATTATGACCTGCATGGAGTGCGGCAGCTGTGCCTTTAACTGCCCGGCTAACCGCCGTTTGGTGCAGTCCATTCGTCTTGGCAAAACCTATGTGAAAAAAGCAGGAGGGAAACGCTGATGGAGAAGCTTATTGTCTCATCTTCGCCGCACCTTCGCAGCGGCGCTTCCACCCAGCGCATCATGCTGGATGTGATTATCGCACTATGTCCCGCCCTCATCGCTTCCTTTGTGTTTTTCGGCCCCCGTGCCCTGATTCTGGTGGCGGTAACGGTGCTTTCCTGTGTGCTCAGTGAATACATCAGCCGGAAAGTCATGAAGCGGGACAACACGGTGCCGGACCTTTCCTGCATCGTCACTGGCCTGTTGCTGGCCTTTAACCTGCCCGTTTCCCTGAACCCGCTGATGGCGGTGTTTGGCGGTGTGGTGGCCATTGTCGTAGTCAAGCAGATGTTTGGCGGCATTGGCCAGAACTTTGTGAACCCGGCTTTGACCGCCCGTATTATCCTGATGAACTCCTTCCCGGCAGACATGAGCAGCTGGACCCCGGCTTTTGGTTGGCTGAACGGCACCGATGCTACCACCACTGCTACCCCGTTGGCTGTGCTCAAGCAGGGGGGAGAATTCAGCTTCACCTATATGGATTTGCTCCTTGGCAGCACCGGCGGCTGCTTGGGCGAAACCTGTGCGCTGGCACTGATTCTGGGCGGCGTGTATCTGATTGTCCGCCGTGTCATCAGCCCGGTAATTCCTGTTACTTATCTTGCGACGGTTACCGTCATTTCCCTGATCGCAGGCCGCGATCCGCTGGTAGACCTGCTCATCGGTGGTCTGATGATCGGTGCCTTCTTTATGGCTACCGACTACACCACCAGCCCCATAAGCCGCAATGGCCGTATCATTTATGCCATCGGCTGCGGACTGTTCACCATGCTTATCCGTATGTTTGCATCCTTGCCTGAGGGCGTTTCCTATTCCATTGTGCTGATGAATATTCTGGTGCCCCTCATTGAGCGGGTATCTCTGCCCAAGCCCTTTGGAAGCAGAAAGGGGGATGGCGTAAAATGAAACTGAAAGAAGTATTAAAGCCTGCCCTGATTCTCTGTGTGATTTGCCTGCTGGCAACAGCAGCTCTGGCTGGAACCAACATGCTTACCGCTGACACCATTGCCCAGCAGAAGGTGATTACCGAGCAGGAATCCCGCAAGCAGGTACTCCCCGACGCGGACAGCTTTGAAGAGGCCGACGGCTATGCCATCGGCAAAACCGGCAGCGATGTGGCCGGATATGTGTTTGTTACCTCCGCCAAGGGCTATGGCGGCGATGTACAGGTCATGACCGGCATCAATGCGGAAGGACAGGTCACCGGCGTGGTGATTCTGGAACAGAACGAGACTCCCGGCCTTGGTGCCAACGCCGAGAAAGAGAGTTTCCGGGATCAATTTAAACAGGCCACTCCGGAAAACGGATTTACCGTGACAAAATCCACGGCGAAAGATGGCGAGATTTCCGCCATGACCGGCGCGACCATTACTACCACCGCTGTGACCAATGCGGTAAACGAGGCTGTTGCTCAATATCACGAAATAAAGGAGGGAGCATAAATGGCAAAGAGCCTGTTTCAGGAATTTTCCAAAGGTATTATTAAGGAAAACCCGGCGCTCCGCCTGATGCTGGGCACCTGCGCTACGCTGGCCGTCACTACCGCTGCCAGCAATGCTATCGGCATGGGCGCTGCCACCACTTTTGTGCTGGTGTGCTCCAACGCCGTTATCTCCGCTTTGCGGAAAGTCATCCCCGACAAGGTGCGTATTCCAGCCTATATTACGGTTATTGCCGCCTTTGTTACCATCGTACAGCTGTTAATTCAGGCCTATTCCCCGGCGCTGGACAAATCTTTGGGCATTTTCCTGCCCCTGATTGTGGTAAACTGCATCATTCTGGGCCGTGCTGAAATGTACGCTAACAAGAATAAAGTCCTGCCTTCCATCGTAGACGGTTTGGGCATGGGTGTGGGCTTTACCGTTGCCCTGCTGATGATGGGTATCATCCGCGAGCTGCTGGGCGCAGGCACCGTGTTCGGCATCCCGATTACTGCCGGATTCATGCCGCCGATTATCATCTTTATCCTGCCTCCCGGAGGATTCTTCGTGTTTGGTATGCTCATTGCGCTGGCAAACCGCATCTCCGAAGGCAAGGGCCAGAAGCCTGCCGAGCTGGGCTGTGCTTCCTGCCCGCTGGCTGCTTCCTGCACCAAGCTCATGGCACAGGAAAAGGACTGCAATCGAAAGGAGGGCAAATAAGCCATGCTCAAAAGTTTAGTTGCCATCTTCCTTGCCGCCATCTTGACGGAAAACTACATTCTGAATAAGTTTTTGGGTATCTGCCCGTTTCTGGGGGTTTCCAAAAAGCTGAATACCGCCACCGGCATGAGCTTGGCCGTAACGGTGGTTATGGTGCTGGCCACTGCCGTTACCTGGCCTATTTATACTTATCTGCTGGTGCCCGCTGGTCTGGCCTATCTGCAAACCATCGTGTTTATTTTGATTATTGCCGCACTGGTACAGCTGCTGGAAATCACTCTGCGGAAATATATGCCCCCGCTGTATAACTCTCTGGGCGTGTATCTGCCGCTGATTACCACCAACTGCGCTGTGCTGGGTGTCACCATGCTGGTGTTGGAAAAGGGCGCCGCTGACCCCACCTTCGGCTATGTGGAGTCTCTGGTCAACGCATTCGGCGCCGGTATCGGCTTCCTGGTGGCGATGGTGCTGTTTGCCGGGATCCGGGAGCGTCTGGAGCTGTGCGACATTCCCAAGACGCTGCGGGGACTTCCCATCACGTTGATCGCCGCTTCTCTGGTGGCGGTGTCCTTCCTGGGCTTTAACGGCCTGGTGGAAGGTATGCTGGGCTGAGAGAAAGGAGCGGTATTATGAACGAGATTTTATTGCCTATCCTCATTGTGGCGGGCATCGGCCTGCTGGCTGGTCTGATTCTGGCCATTGCTTCCATTGTCATGGCGGTTCCCAAGGATGAAAAAGCGGAGGCCATTCAGGAGCTTCTGCCCGGTGCCAACTGCGGTGCCTGCGGTTATTCCGGGTGCAGCGGCTATGCTGCTGCCCTCTCCAAAGGCGAAGCCAAGCCCGGTTTGTGTTCTCCCGGCGGTGCCGAAACCGCAAAAGCCATTGCCGAGCTGTTGGGCTCCGGCGATGTGGAAGTGGAGTACAAAACCGCGCTGGTTCACTGCATGGGCAGCTATGACAACACCACCGACAAGATGGAATACGACGGCATTATCGGCTGCGCCGCTGCCGCCCAGCTGGCTGGCGGCATTACTTCCTGCCGTTTCGGCTGCATGGGTTTGGGCGACTGTATGAAAGCCTGTCAGTATGACGCCATTACCGTTTGCAACGGTGTGGCCAGCATCAACCCAGAAAAATGTAAGGGCTGCGGCCAGTGTGTGGCGGCTTGCCCCAAGGGGCTCATCAGCTTTGTGCCTCTGAAAAAGCAGGCTGTGGTTCGCTGCGCCAACTGCGACAAGGGCGCTGCTACCACCAAGGTATGCAAGGTGGGCTGCATCGGCTGCATGAAGTGCGTAAAGGTCTGCGAAGCTGGCGCAGTGAAGGTGGAGAACTTCCACGCCACCGTAGACCCGGTGAAGTGTACTGGCTGCGGCAAATGTACCGAAGCCTGTCCCCGTCACTGCATTACCCTGCTGGATGTGTAAATAAACGTGAAAAAGCGGATGTTCCATGGGAATGTCCGCTTTTTTGTCAGGGGAGGGAATGGTTTGAAAAAGAAAGCGCGAAAACTGCCGCCGGGAGAAAAAAGAATTCACAGCCGGGAATATCGGAGCGCTAAATATGGGCAGCCTGTGTGGGCGGGAATTGGTGCGCTGCTTTTAGGCTTTGCTTTGCTTATGATCATTATCGACATTTCTTTGGTGGTCAAAGAAGATCCATCGGCGTGGAAACAAGCGCGGATTGTATTCAGCCATGATGAATATATCAAAGAACATCGAAAGGGAGGGAGTCACGTCTGTCACTATCTCTACAGCATAGATGGACAGAAATTTTTCGATCCTTATGACCTTTCTCCTGAACAAATTTCTGCGGGTGATATACTGAACATACAATATTATCACTGGTATTTTAAAGATAGAATTACGACTCTTCGTACTTCGGAAGAAATTCTGGTAAAAGAAGAAACGGCTGTGAATTTTCTCCAAAGCAGAAGGCAGGATGGCTGGGTGCTTTCCGTAATTTCAGGAGGAGTGTTTCTGCTCATATGGCTGCCTTTGTTCATCCGTTCCCGCCGGCGCTATTTGAAATTGAAAGCCCGGTATCTGAAGCAGCAGGCGTATTTTAAAAATCAGCAGCCATAAATCTCTTTCGGATAGGAAAACAACCAAAAGCCCCGCCGGGCCGTGCAGAAAACACGTTCCGGCGGGGCTGTCTTTTTTGAAAATTGAGATCAACGGTCCCATTTGTCGCACAGGGCGATAATCTGGTCGGCAAATTTGGCCAGATCTTTGTTGGCGCCGCCCTCGTTGTGGGCAATGACTTGTAAAAGCCTGCGCCCGGCAGCCACCAGACGGGCATAGACCGAAGAAGCGGCACGGCGTTTCTGGCGGGAACGCTTTTCGGTGGGTTCCAGTCCTTCGCTGATGACCCGGTCAGTAAGCAGGTCATAGGCTGCCAGATAATTGGGGACAATGGCCTGATATCCCATGGCCTGTAAAGCTGCGCCAAAAGACCCGGCGGCTTCCGTTTCGCCGTGCACCACAAATACCCGGCGGGGGATGGGGGAGAAAGAGGTAATCCACCGGAGCAGCCCGGTTTTGTCCGCATGAGCGGAAAGGGCCCGGAAATTGTAGATTCTGGCCATCACTACGATTTCCTCTCCAAAAAGCTTGACACTGGGTACCCCGTCAATCAGGCGGCGTCCAAGGGTGCCTTCCGCCTGATATCCCACAAACAGAATGGCGCTTTCTTTTCGCCACAGGTTATGCTTCAAGTGATGGCGAATGCGTCCGGCTTCACACATGCCGCTGGAAGAAATGATAACTTTCGGCACGCCGTCCGCATTCAGGGTTTTGGATTCCTCCACACTTTCGCACAGGCGAAGGTCAGGGAAGCGAATGGGATTGTACCCGCTTTTCAGCACTTCAATGGTTTCTTCATCCGCATAACCGGTCAGATCGCCGCTGTAAATATTGGTGGCCCGGGCAGAAAGGGGACTGTCTACATAGACCGGGAAGTTGGGATGATGGCGAACCAGTCCCTGTTCCTTGATTTCCCGCAGCAGATACAGAAGTTCCTGGGTGCGTCCTACCGCAAAGCTGGGAATGACCACGTTTCCGCCCTTTGTCAGGGTGTCGTCAATGATGGTAGCCAGTTCTACCCGGTAATCATCTACCCGTTCATGTTCCCGGTTGCCGTAAGTGGATTCCATAATCACATAATCCGCTTCATGCAGATACTGGGGGTCCCGGATAATGGGGCGGTTGGGGCTTCCGATATCGCCGGAAAAAACCAGTGTTTTGGTCACATCCCCTTCTGTCAGACGCAGGGTGATGCTGGCGGAACCCAGCAGATGGCCCGCATCCGTCATGGTGAAGGAAATCCCGGGAGCGGGAGAAATGGTCTCCTCATAACGGCAGGAAGTGAGCAGAGGAAAGGTGTTTTCCGCATCCTGAACCGTATAAAGAGGTTCACATTCTTCCCGGCCGGCACGGCGGCCCTTGCGGCTTTCCAGCTCTGCGTCCATTTCCTGAATCCGGGCACTGTCCATCAGCATGATTTCCAGCAGGTCACAGGTAGCACCGGTGGCGAAAATCCTTCCCCGGAATCCTTCCCGTACCAGAAGAGGAAGTCGTCCGCTGTGGTCGATGTGGGCATGGGTGACCAGTACAAAGTCAATCTGTGACGCTTTGAAGGGGAATTCATCGTTTCCGTCGTCGTCTCCGCCCTGCCGCAGACCGCAGTCGATGAGAAAGGTTTTGCCGCAGGCCTCAATGCAGTGGCAGCTGCCGGTGACTTCTTTGTCAGCTCCATAAAAGTACAGTTTCATGGAAATACCTCCTTATCGCAAAAGAAAAGGATTTGGTTCCTTTTATACACACAGCCTCTATCTCTATTATACATCTTTTTGGGTTGATGTATATAAATTTTATGCAAATAAGTTCGATTATTCCAGAATCAGTTCTACTGGACAGTGGTCGCTTCCCATTACATCTGCATGAATCCGGCTCTCTTTGACACAGGGAAGAAGCCGCTGAGAGGTGAGGAAATAGTCAATCCGCCAGCCGGTGTTGTTGGCCCGGGCGTTCCCCATATAGGACCACCAGGTATAAGCGCCGGTTTCCTCCGGATGCAGGGTGCGGAAGGTGTCGGCAAAGCCACTGGCCAGCAGCTCGGAAAATTTTCCCCGTTCTTCATAGGAATACCCGGCGTTTCCGATATTGGGCTTGGGATTTTTCAAATCAATGGGGCGATGGGCGACATTCATATCGCCGCAGACAATGACCGGTTTTTTTGCGTCCAGTTCCATCAGATACCGGCGGAAGGCGTCTTCCCACTCCATGCGGTAATCAATCCGCACCAGATCCCGCTGGGAATTGGGCGTGTACACCGTCACCAG
>CAJMOI010000054.1 GCA_905215105.1 uncultured bacterium | reverse complement strand
GTTTCCAAAGACCGTGCATAGCCGCCGTTATAGGAAGGGTAATCGTGAACGGTGGTATCGTGAATCACACCGAAACCGGCTGCTTCCAGCTCGGCTTCCATGGCATTCCCCACCATTACCACGGTTTGGGTCAAATCCTGATTGCGGGTCGCCGTACCGTCATAAAACCAGGCGCTCTCTTCCGGAAGATAGGATTCCGTTGTATGAGTATGATACAGCAGCACCATGGGCGTTCCGTCCGCTTTCAAGTTGAGCTTGCTTTCCTTTTTCTGCTCTGCGGCAAAGTCCACATCCAATCCGGTACTGTTTTTGATGAAAATATCGCCATACTGGGTGCCGCCGCCAACCTGGCTTTCCTGAATGGGCGTGGCTTTGGTTCCCGGTTTTGGAGTGGGAACCGGCGTGGGAGACGGCGTGGCGGTTGCCTTGGGCGTTTCCACGGGAGAAGGCGTGGCGGAAGGAAGAATCAGTTCATCTTCCTCAATGAGAAGCTGATTTTCCTCGCTGGTATAGACCTCCTGTGCCGCTTTCGGCAACAGAAGATCCGCTGTTGCCAGTGCTGCCTGTTCCCCATTGAAAAGAGGGAAACAGCGGACTCCAAAACAGACTGCCGCCGCTGTTGCTGCCGCTGCGGAGAGCAGCCGGATATGCCACCGGGTTTTTGCCGCCATGAACGCATTTCTCCTTTTCTGGAAATTTCGTGCTTCCTTTTCTTCCAGTATACGCAGAAATTCCGGAGATAGAACCGGCAGTGGAAAGCGGACGCAAAAGCATAACATGGGGATAATCAAGAAAACACAAACCAATCAGAATCCATTCTCATCGGTTTGTGTTTTTTGTTTTGCTTTATGTATTTGTGTAAATTCTACAGTCTTTCTTATGCCTGAAGAATCGCTTGCAGCTTGGAAATGTTGGCACCGACATCTTCCGGCTTATGGGCATCCGAAGCGAAACGAATATCGACATTTTTGCTTTTCAAAACATTCAGCATCGTCTGATTCATGCCTGCTTCCTCAAACCCGTAATTTAAAGCAAGGCCGCCGCTTTGTTCTGCATACATATGGTGAGCATTCAATTCATCGGCCAGCAGGCAATATGTATTTGTTAAATCGTTTATCGGGTAATGATGGAAACACTTTATAGAGTCCGGGTGTGCAACCCCGGAAAACAAACCGCTTTTGACAAGGCGAAACATCAGGCCATAGTATTTCCGGTACAATTCTTCGGTATCAATGCCGTTCCAAAATTCCGCTTTATGGTCAAATCCAAACCCTTCAACCCAATGGATGGAGCCTACAGCAAAGTCAAAGGGAAAGGAGTTGAGAATATCGCCGATTAGCTTTTCATATTCAGGGAAATAGCATACCTCAAGTCCCCATTTTATTTTTATGGGAAACTTTACGTTTCTCATTTCGGCAATAAGCGCCTGATATTCTTTGATTGAAAGGCCCACTTTGCTTTTATACCAGTTTTTCTGATAATCGCTATATTCACAGACAGAAGCATACATGGGTGTAAATTCTACAAAACGGTGAGAATGTTCTAACAGATCAATTTCGTCCAGGCCCATACGAACAGCCTGTTCCACAAATTTGTCGATCCATTCTTTTGTGTAAGGCCCTCTTTCGATATGAATATGCACATCCGTCATAAGAAACCTTCTTTCCATTGTGATTCGTAAAAGCTTCCCTTCATTAATAAACAAGGATACAACTTATCATGGTTGTATCATGGTTGTATCCTTGCCTGTTTTCTTATCTCACCGCGATTTATACGGCGTTTTGTGATATCTGATTCTGTTTCAGCGCTCGTCCATGGAGACATAGGGCCGCTCTTCCTGTACTGCACGATAAGCGGGACGGATGATCTTTCCGGCATTGCTCAGCTCTTCGATACGGTGGGCACTCCAACCGGCAATACGGGCAATGGCGAAAATCGGCGTATACAGCTCCTGGGGAAGATCCAGCATACTGTAAATAAAGCCGCTGAAGAAGTCCACGTTGGGGCTGACGCCCTTGTAAATCTTCCGCTCCTGGGCGATAATCTGGGGTGCAAGACGGCCCACTGCCGCATACAGATTGTATTCGTCCATACGGCCCTTTTCCTCGGACAGACTCTTGACGAAGGACTCCATCACCTTTGCACGGGGGTCGGACAGGGAATACACCGCGTGACCCATACCGTAAATCAGGCCGGCCTTATCAAAGGCCTCTTTATGCAGCAGACGGCGCAGATAAGAAGAAAGCTCTTCCTCGTCATTCCAATCCTTCACGGTCTTCTTCATGTCCTCGAACATCTGCACCACTTTGATATTGGCGCCGCCGTGCTTGGGACCCTTCAGAGAACCCAATGCCGCCGCAATGGCGGAATAGGTATCCGTACCGGAAGAGGAAACCACATGGGTGGTAAAGGTGGAGTTATTGCCGCCGCCATGCTCTGCATGGAGAATCAGGGCAATATCCAGCACCTTGGCTTCCAGCTTGGTATACTTGCAGTCTGCACGCAGGACGTGCAGGATATTTTCCGCAGTGGAGAGTTCCGCCATGGGCGGATGAATGTACAAACTCTGTCCGTCATGATAGTGACGGTATGCCTGATAGCCATAGACCGACAGCAGCGGGAACAGGGCGATCAGCTGTAAACACTGGCGCAGCACGTTGGGAATGCTGGTATCGCTGGCAAAGTCGTCATAGGAATACAGCGTCAGGACGCTTCTGGCCAGGGTATTCATCATATCCCGGCTGGGGGCTTTCATAATAATGTCACGGACAAAACCGGTGGGCAGGCTGCGGTATTTCGCCAGCAGCTGATTGAAATTTGCCAGCTGCTCCCGGGTGGGAAGCTCGCCGAACAGCAGCAGATAGGTGGTTTCTTCAAAACCAAATCGACGATCCCGGACACAACCCCGGATCAGGTCCTCCACATTGATGCCGCGATAGAACAGCTGTCCTTCACAGGGAACTTCCTTTCCGTCCACCACTTTCGTGGAACGGATCTCGGAAATTTCCGTCAGGCCGGTCAAAACGCCCTTACCGTTCAGATCTCGCAGGCCCCGCTTTACATCATATTTGGTATAAAGTTCCGGGTCAATGCGCCCGTTTTTCACACACAGTTCCGCCAGATCTCTGATCTCCGGCGTAATCTCGGAATACACATTCGCCATGGGTTTCAGTCCTTTCTCAATTCATCTTGGGTACGGGCAAACACTTCCCCTTTTCCCTTTTGTACAATTCGCTATTATTTAATTAGTATATCACATTTTTTGGCATCCGCCCATGTATTTTCTGTGAATTTTTCAACCAATTCCGGGTAAAACACGGGAAAACAACCGCAATTCCCACAGATTTTCTTTTCTATAGCGCAGGTTTCTGGTTTCTATTTCTGATTTTCTTGTCAGATATCCCACCTCATGATATAATAAGGTTACTTATACAACAAAGTTTCCGAGTTTATGGATGCAGGAGATGACGGTGATGGAAAAGCCTTTCGTGATGCCCGATCAGAAAAGCAGCAAGCCGAGAAACATTAAATACAACAATCAAAAGCTGGTCATGTCCCTGTTCCGCTGGGCGGGAAAACTGTCGGTGAGCGAAATTTCGGAACAGGTAGGACTGAGCAAAACCACCATTAAAAAGATCATCGGAGACCTGATGAAAAAAAACATGCTTCTTTCTGCGGGAAAGGGAGAATCCACGGAAGAAGGCGGCAAAAAGCCGGAGCTGTTTATCTTCAATCCCACCTTTCGATACATCGTGCTGGTGAACATTCCCATTACTCATGTCCGGGTTTCCATCCTGGATCTCAACGCTCGGGAAGTGTTCTGTCTGACACAGGAAACCGACCCACATCATGACAGTTATCCGGAACAGATTCGCTGTGCCGCCGAATGCACTCTGTCGGCTCTCAATCAGTTCGGTATTGAGCCGGAACAGCTTTGCGGCATTATGATCTGCGGCGACGGCATTGTGGATTCCAAACGGGGAATCATCCGATACTCTGTCCATCACCATTGGCCGGGCAATCTGCCGGTGCTGGAGGATTTTGCAAAGGAATTCCCCTATGAGGTTCCCCTGTATGTGGAGAACGCAGGCGCTTTGTGCGGCTATGCCGATTTGCTGGACCCCTCTGCCCGGGAGCTGCACACCATTGTCCACCTGTTTGTAGACCGGCATTCCTGCGGCTGTGTCCTTCGGGATGGAAAACTGCAAAACGGCGCCCACGGTTTCATGAGTGAATTCGGCCATATTACGGCTGACCCCCGCTCGGAGCTGACCTGTGTCTGCGGTTCCAAAGGCTGCTTTGAAGTCCTGGCCGCTCCGGAACAGGTATTGCGCCAGACCGGAGAGCTGCTGTCCTCTTTTCCCGATTCTCAAATTGCACAGGCCGCACAGCAGGGCAAACTGACCATGAAACAGCTGTTTGAAGCGGCGGAAGCCGGAGAACCCTGTGCCCGCCAGAGCATGGAGCAGGTCATCCGGTGGTTTGCAGTCCTGATCCGCTCCATTATGATTTTCCACGATCCCCAGAAAATCCTGATACAGGGAACGTATCAGGAAGCCGGACCATATTTCCTGAAAAAGCTGCGGGAAGCGGTGCTGTCCACTCCCTTTTTCCAGGCAGGAGAGGATTTGCTCATTGACTTCGCCCCCTATTCTTTCCGGGAAGCCCTGACGCTGAGCTGTGGATACTATGTGGGGAGAAACTTTCTGGAAACTGACAGTCTCTATGATTAAAAAAAGCGGTACCGTTTTCGCGGTACCGCTTTTGCATTTGTATGATTACTTGAGCTTGTTGTTCACAACATTGTCGGCCCAGTCCAGTGCCTTCTTGATGTCTGCGTCGGTCACGGAACCCTTCTTGAAGAAAGAGCTCTTGACCTCCAGCTGCAGCACATCGTCCACCATATGTACGCCGTTGCCAGCCATAGCAGCCTTGAGATCCTCCAGCGCAGAGGGCTGTCCGTTAATCAGGTAAAATGCCACATTCTTGGTTCTGCTCTCGTTCAGGTCGCGGCAGAAATGATCCACCGGAGCAGGAACCTTGCCGGACATATCCACACCGATGAAGACCACCTTCTCACCCTCGCAGGGATATGCGGGGGGAATCTGGTCACAAACACACTGGAACACGCGTCCGATCTCGGCAGCAATGGGCTGAACAGTACCATGCTTGGAAAAATGCAGGGACTTGGCTTTCATATATGATTCCTCCAAAAAAGATTTGTAGTGATTGCTTTCTATTATAGCACGATTTTCAAAAGAATTCTTCATTTTTAAAAGAATTCATGTTCAAATTATCCTGTATCTTTTTGGAGAAAACTCACAATGCAGTTTCATGCTCTCCATTTTTCCATCAAAATTGAGCAATATATTCAGAAAATATCCCGGACAACTTCTCCTGTCTCACCGGAACGGAACACGGCTTCCATCAGCTTCATTACCCGCATCAGCTGGTCATGGCGAATCAGCTGCTCTTCCTCACCGCGGCAGGCGCGAATGACATTGCGGTAGAAATCGCGGACATCGGCGTGCACCTCCGGCAGGGGGAAGGTATCAATGGTCTCGTCGGTACGGGGGGCCATGGTTTTGGTCAGGCCGGCAGCTGTCACCACCGGCACAGCATCCCGGTTTTCCCAGTCGGACACCATGACGATTTTACCGCTGCAATCCCAGTCATAAATGACCGCGGAACCGTTTTCGCCCTGCATATACCACCGGGGCAGGCTGATAAAGTTGCTGGTACCCACTTCCACTTGCACGTCCAGATTTCCTTCAAAGGACAGCAGAATTTTGAATCCATCGTCCACCGCTTCATTGGTGACATTGGACAGTCTTGCATAGACAGACAGCAGGGGCTTATCCACCATCATCATAATCTGGTCCAGCAGATGCACGCCCCAGTCCAGCACCATGCCGCCGCCGTGCTCCTTCTGGTTGCGCCAGTCGCCGGGGATGCCCCGAGAACCATGCACCCGGGATTCAATGTTGAATACACGGCCCAGAGTGCCCTCGTCATAGAGCTTCTTCATGGTGAGGTAATCCTCGTCCCAACGGCGGTTCTGGTGTACGGTGAAAATCACGCCGTATTCCTTGGAAGCGTCGATCATATCCTGCAATTCCTGATGGTTCAGGCACACGGGCTTTTCACAGATGACGTTCTTTCCGTGCTTCATGCAGTCGATGCACACATCGTGGTGCAGATCGTTGGGAATGGCCACGGTGACTACCTGTACCGCCGGGTCATTGAGAAGCTCTTCCCGGGAGGCGTAGGCGTGAATACCGGCCCGCTCTGCCGCTTCGTTCCGCTCCGGCAGAATATCATATACGCCGCACAGGGTCAGCTCTTCCATGGTTTTCAGCTGGCGAGCATGCCAGGAACCCATTCCGCCATAACCGATAATGGCTGCGCCAAATTTTTCGTTGCTCATTTTACTCCGTTCCTTTCCGACAGGAACCGGGGCCTGCGGTTTTACATCCCTGTAAAAACGCAAGCCCCCGGCTCTTTTTCAGGTTTCTCCGTACAGGCGTTTATGCCCACCACATATTGCTCATTTTGTCCTCAAAGGTCAGAACACCTTTCAGGAACTCCACGGCTTTGCACAGGCCCTCGTTCTGGCTCATGAGGCTGTCCTCATGCTCGATGCTGATGGCATAGTCATAGCCCACCATCCGCAGGGCGCTGATGATATCCTTCCAGTACAGGGTGTCGTTGCCATAGCCGCAGCTGCGGAAAATCCAGGAGCGGTTGATTTCATCGCCATAAGGACGGGTATCCAGCACGCCGTTGATGGCGGTGTTGTACTTGTCCACACGGGTGTCCTTGGCGTGGAAGTGGAAAATGGCGTTCTCCTTGCCCAGCTCGCGGATGCAGGCCACCGGGTCCATACCCTGCCAGATCAGGTGGCTGGGGTCAAAGTTGGCGCCGATTTCCGGGCCTACTGCATGGCGCAGCTTCAGCAGAGAGTGGGTGTTATAGACACAGAAACCGGGGTGCAGCTCCAGCGCGATTTTATTGACGCCGTGGGCCTTTGCAAATTCCACCATGTTCTTCCAGTAGGGAATCAGCACTTCGTTCCACTGCCATTCCAGAATCTGGGAGAAGTCCTCCGGCCAGGGGCAGGTAACCCAGTTGGGATACTTGGAGTTTTCGCTGTCACCGGGGCAGCCGGAGAAGGTATTGATCTGGTGGATGCCCAGCTTTTCCGCCAGCAGAATGGTGTCGCGGATGTCCTTGTCAAATGCAGCGGCGATTTCCTTGTTGGGGTGCACCGGGTTGCCGTGACAGGACAGAGCGCTGATTTCCATGTTGTACTTGGCAATGGTATCTTTGAACTCCTGCAATTTTGCATCGTCGTTCAACAGAATGGCGGGGTTGGCATGGGCATTGCCCGGATAGCCGCCTGCGCCGATTTCCACCATCTGGATTCCCAGACCGCTGAAATACTTCAGCGCTTCGTCCAGAGAAAGGTTTGCCACCAGATTTGTCAAAACTCCCAGTTTCATGATGCTCGCTCCTTTATTCCATACTCTTACAGTCCCAGCTTTTCCGTCATATAGGCAAAGCTGTTTTTGGCATCCCGGACAGACTCAGCGTCCGGGTCTTCATTTTCAATTTCTGCAATGACCCACTCCACTCCGATATCCAGGGCGGTCTCCACAATGGATTTCAGGTCATTGGCGCCGTCTCCGATGGAAGTTCCTTTTCCGTCCACGCCGTCTTTCAGGTGAATCAGGCCGACACGGGTGCGATACCGGCGGAGAAACTCACAGGGGTTATCTCCGGCATGGAATACCCAATAGGTATCCGGCTCCAGCAGGCACCATTTGGCAATCTCATCAATGGGACGGACATCGTCCAGCGGCTTGAACTCGTGGGCGTGGTTGTGATACACCACCTTAATGCCATAGGGCGCAGCCTTTTCCTGGGCGGTTTTCATGACCCGCTCCAGCCGCTCCAGCTCCTCTTTCGTTTCGGTGGGAGAATAGGAACAACCGATGAAGGGGGTACCCAGCTCGTGATGATAGGCAATGATCTCATCGATGTCCTGTTCCATGCGGTTGACATCCTCGTGACAGCTGACGGAAACCAGTCCCAGCTTTGCCAGGGTTTCCTTCATTTCGCTTGCGGTCACACCAAAGGTACCGGCAAATTCAACGCCCTCATATCCGATGTCAGCGGCAATTTTCAGGGCTTCCAGCAGGCTTTCCCCGTCCTTGACCCGGTCGCGGAAACTCCACATCTGAATGGCTTTTTTCATACGGCACTCCTCCTGAAGGTCACGGGATCAGTCAAAATAGACCGGCTTACCCTCGGCAGCGGACTTGTAAATGGCTTCCAGAATCTTGGTCACGACAATGGCCTGCTCCGGCTTTACCACCACTTCGGTGTCGTTCTTCACGGCATCAATCCACATGCGGGCTTCGATGTCCTGGGGCTCTGCTGCGCCACCGTCAAAGAAGGCCACGCCGCCGGCTGCCAGATCTACCTTTTCCACAACCTGCTTGCCGTACTTGACTTTGTTAATGCGCAGGCCGTCCTTCATGTCTGCGCCGGCCTTCACGCCGCACAGGGAGGTTTTGGCCTCGTCCACATCCAGGCTGTTCAGTGCCCAGGCAGCTTCCAGATTAATGGTTGCGCCGTTCTTCATGACGATATAACCGAAAGCGGAATCCTCCACGGTGAACTCTTCGGGGTTCCAGTCGCCCCAGGCGTTGCCGGTTTCGGTCTGGTCGCCCAGCTTCTTATACACGGAACCCACCACCATCTTGGGCTCGTAGTTGTTCATCATCCACAGGGTCAGGTCCAGTGCATGGGTACCGATATCGATGAGGGGGCCGCCGCCCTGCTCTTCTTCGTTCAGGAACACGCCCCAGGTGGGAACGGCTCTTCTGCGGATGGCGTGGGCCTTGCCGTAATAAATCTCGCCCAGCTCGTCGTTGTCACAGGCTCTCTTCAAATACCAGGAATCGGGACGATAGCGGTTCTGGTAGCCGATGGTCAGCTTCTTGCCGGTGCGGTTGGCGGCGTCAATCATCTTCTGAGCCTCTGCGGTGTTGATAGCCATGGGCTTTTCGCACATGACGTGCTTACCGGATTCCAGTGCGTCCACGGTGATGAAGCTGTGCTCGCGGTTGGGGGTCAGCACATGCACCACGTCGATGGTCTCGTCTTTCAGCAGTTCTTTGTAGTCCTCATAGACCTTTGCGCCCTCAATGCCGAATTCCTTGGCAGCCTTTTCTGCACGCTCCACGATCACGTCACAGAAAGCAACCATTTCCACGTCCGGCAGCTTGCTCAGTGCGGGCATATGCTTGTTGTTGGCGATACCGCCGCAGCCAATAATACCGATTCTTACCTTTTCCATCCTGATTGCTCCTTTGTTTTGAAAATGATACACGGGCCTTCGCCCTGATTGAACAAATTTACTGCTTCCTGGTAGATTCCCGGAGAATCAGCTCGTGGGGAAGCTGCACGATTCGTGACGGCGCCGACGGGTCTTCCATTTTTTCCGCCAGCAGCATCACCGCCGTCTCTCCGATTTTTTTCCGGGGCTGGGAAACCGTACTGATAGACGGCGTCACCACCCGGCTCATGGTGGTATTGTCGAAGCCGAAAACATCCACTTCCCGCCCGGGTACCATTTCCCGGGAAAGAAGCTCCTTGCAGACACCCGCCGCCAGCTCATCGGAAACGGCAAAAATCGCATCCGGCGGCTCCGGCAGCTCCATCAGTTTCCGGCAGGCACGCATTCCCGCCCGATAGGTGTATTCATAGTGGTTGACAATATAGGCTTCTTCACAGGGAATGCCCGCTTTTTCCAGGGCGGCCCGATATCCTGCGGTACGCAGCCGGGCCGAGTCCACGGTTTCGTTGGAAACCATGGCGATTTTCCGCCGTCCTCCGGTCAACAGCGCCGTGACCGCATCAAAACCGGCTTGAAAATTATCGATACCCGCTGCGGAAAGGGTGGTGCCCTCTTTCCACTCGCTGCACATCACCAGGGGATACTGTTCCGCCTGCCGGGACAGCTCTTCCTCCGGCAGCGTACTGCCCAACAGGATCATACCGTCCACACTGCGGTTCTGGAGCAGTTCCAGATAGCCCCGTTCCGCATCACTGTCGTTGTGGGTTGCGGAAATCATGACCTGAAGCCCCCGTTCCCGGGCTTCGCTCTCCATCCCCCGAATGACGCCGGACAGGAACTGATTGGACAAAGAGGGAATCAGCACCAGAATCCGGTCGGTGTTTCTTTTTCGAAGGTTTCGCCCCAACACATTGGGCGTGTAACCGGTGCGCGCAATGACCTCCATCACCCGTTCCCGGGTCTGCGGCGCAACGTTCCGGTCATGGTTCAGCACACGGGAAACCGTAGCCACCGATACCTGAGCCGCTTTTGCCACTTCTTTGATGGTTGCCATCTCTGCACCTCCTATGTAATCGATTACAACCCCTATTATACAAAGCTGTTCGCAAAAAGCAAGTTGGAATTATGACGGTTTTTTCTGAAATTTCTTGTGCAAAAAGAAAGTTTCCCGATGACTGTTTTAATTTTTATATTCATTCACAGATTTTTCTACTATTGACGATGCTATAGTTGAATGTTACAATGTGAGTAATGATATTTCTCCTATTAAAATTAGTCTGCTGACTCGATTATGACTGACGGTCATGAAAAAATCTTATAAAATTTCGAAAAATGGGACTAATTTTAAAATGGCAAACGGTTTTAGTGGTGTAAGCGAAAACTGCCATTTATCTAAAGACCTGCTAATAAAAGTCAAGTAGAAATTTCAGATTTTTAGAGAAGCAAAAAAGGCAACACAAAATCAAGCCGCTGAGCGTCTCAAAATCGAAACGGCGGCCAGCCAGAATGGTATGACACGAAAATTAGTTGTGCTCCAGAGAATCCAAGTAGGCTTTCACAGAAGCGTAGTAGATGCGTAGGAACTTGTTGGCGGATGCCATCATGTAGACACGGTAGGGCTTGCCCTCAGAGCGTTTCTTGTTCATGAACTGGTAGACCGGCTCATCCATTGGAGCGCATTGCAGGAGGACGCCCATCACCAGAAAAAGTGTCCTGCGCAGGGAGGCAGATCCCCGCTTGGAAATGCTGCGGCTGCGGACATCTATTTGGCCGGATTGGTAGGGCGGGGCGTCAATGCCCGCAAAGGCCACCAGCGCTTTCTTGGAATGAAAACGGCGCACATCGCCAATTTCAGCTATGAGTTGGGGGCCGAGTGTGGGGCCAACACCAAACATCTCCATCACTACAGGATACTCCGGCAGAGAAGCTGCCAGAGACTGCATCTCCTGTTTGAGAGCAGCTAATGCGGCGGAAGTTGCCTGGAGTTGGGAAATGGCCTGTTCTACCAAAAGTTTTGCCGTATTTGTTTTCGGCATGACACCGAAGCGTCCACAGGCGGAGGCATAAATGTCCAGCGCCTTATCTTCACTGAAATTGTAGCCGT
>CAJMOI010000053.1 GCA_905215105.1 uncultured bacterium | reverse complement strand
ATTTTTCCGGCCTCGTCCTCTTCCGCCAGCACCTGTCCGCCGGTGAGCCGTTTGGTAATCAGCAGCAAAATCCGGCTTTCTTCCGGGGAAAGGATTCCGCACAGCACATCCTGACGAAACAGGGCTGTACCGGTTACCCGTATCTGGTTTTCTTCCGTCCCCAACACCGGCATATAGGGGGAGCTCCCCTCTCCTGCCAATTGATTGACGAAATCAATGACTCGGGTATTCACGACCCAGCCGTTGATGGAACCGCTCTGGGCAAGCTGCACCAGCGTCTCCGTGTCCGGATATTCCCCATCCTGTTGGGTCTCCAGAATGTCCCGGGCTTCCTCTTCCGCCATGAATACGCTGACAGAGGGACGGGTTTCATAGTACCGCACAAAAAAATCCATATACTTTTCCGCGCCGTCCTCGGCACATTCCCGGCCCAAAATCACCATCATGTTGTGGGAATACAGAGGAACCTTGCCGCTTGTTTGAGACAATTGATCCAGCGCCGTCAGCACCGTACTGCCCTCCGCCTGATAGAGCTGGATGGCTCCCTGCTGCAAAGGGTCGCTGACGTGAACCGATACCAGCACGCCCTCCTCCGTCTTGTCCACGCCGATCCCCTGAATCAGCAGCCGCTGGTTCAGCTGCAAAGGGCCTCCGGATGCTGCGGCATTGACCAGCAAAACAGCTCCCAGCGCCATTACCACCAGCGAAACCCAGAAAAAACGCTTTCTTCCCATTCCTATCATCTCTGTTTCCGCTCCTTTCGTTTGGAAAGGCCCAGCAGAATCATGGGAAACACCACGCCGATGGCCAGTGTCGCCATGAGCAAAACCGCCAGACTGAAAGCGGCTTCCCGGATTTCAACGGTCATGAGCAGGGGAAAAACCGCCAGCACCACACCGCACACCGGAATGGCGGGTTTTTCCGCTTTCTTTCCAAACAGCCTTCCCGCACAGACGGACACCAGATAGAGGTCAAGCGCCAGTGTCAGAAAAAGCCCCATCATCCAAACCGCTACATAAACAGCGTCCAGCCGTTGGAATGGCCCCGACTGCGCCAGAGAAGCCATGGTATACATGGGAAAAGATTCCAGTCCCGCCATAGGCCCAAGCGCGCCGCAAACAGTGACAATCATCACAATTAAAAACAGAGCCAGTCCGCCGTTCCACAGGACATATTTCAGCCGCAGGGTTCCCACTGTCCGGGGAAGCAGCAACGGCAGCACCAGATAAAAGGTACTTCTGGAAAGAAACAGCAACGTTCCCTGTATCATCTGTTCCGTTCCGTGATAAAAAAGGGGCGTGAAATTCTCCGACCGAAGCTCCTGATTGAGGGTCACCAACAAAAACAGCAGCCCTGCACAGACCAGCAGGAACAGGAACCCGCCGGTTCGGGCGATGGATTCCAGCCCCATAAAGGCCCCGTAACAGGAGACCAGCACCAATGCCGCGGAAAGCACCCACACTGGCGCAGTGGTGCTGACTTCGTTTTCCATAAACAGCTGAAACACCGACAGAAAATACTCGCTCATAAACAGCAGATACCCGCCATAGAGCACCGCCGCCCCTTTTCCCCATTTGCCCAGACTATAACAGGACACTTCCAGAATATCCAGTTTGGGATACCGCCGGTGCAGCAGCCATACCGGCAGAATCAGCACCAGATTCAGCCCCAGATACCACAGGGCGGAAAAGGTCAGATCCAGCAGATCCTGACCGCCGGAAAGGCGGGAATCCACCGTAATCATAATGATAATCCGGCTGAGAAACGCCAACGTGAACAGCTGGCCTGCGCTGATTTTTCCATCTTCTCTCACGGCTTTTTCCCTCCTTTCATCCGGCTGCCCGGCATATTCTGAATCAGTCCCGGGCGTTTTCCGAGAATTTTCCAGCTGGCGCGTATGACCACATCCCGCATGGCGCCCAGCCGAAAAGGTGAAACCGGCGAAGTGAAGGGAACCCGATAGGCGCTTTCCCCACAGATATTCAGCAAAATTCCGCCGAAGCACAGAAGGATTCCCCACAACCCCAGAATGCCGCCCACGATGATAAAGGCCAGCCGCAAAACGGCAATAGGTTCATACAGTCGGGGTACTGCATATCCGGCAATGGCGGTCATGGCGATCACCAGCAGGGTGGGACCTCCGATCAAGCCGGCGTTGACCGCCGTCTCTCCAATGACCAGTGCGCCCACGATACTCACCGCATGGGACAGGGATTCCGGCACCCGCAGCCCGGCTTCCCGCATGATTTCATACATAAAATGGAGCACAATGGCTTCCGCCATCAGGGGAAAAGGCGTGGAGGCCTCTGCCTCACAGATTTTCAGCAGCAAAGTTTCCGGCAAAAGCTCCGGGTGAAAGGTACACACCGCCACAAATACCCCCGGCAGAAACACTGCTACCAAAAAGGCCAGATATTTGATCCACCGGGTAAAGGACGCGTAAAAGGGCCGGTTGGTGTAGTCGTCAAAGCTCTGGAAGTTCTCCACAAACAGGAAGGGAACCAGCAGTACATTGGGCGTACCGTCCACCAGAATCGCCACCCGTCCTTCCGCCACTTTTCCGCACACGGTGTCCGGGCGCTCGGAAGAGCCCACACTGCTAAACACGCCGCCCTGTTCCAGAAAAGGCGTCAGGTACCCGGAAGCCAGCACGGTTTTCAGCTTTGCGGCGCGGAGAGCCTGACGAATCCGCTGTACCACTTCCGGCGAAACTGTTCCCCGCAGATAGCACAGCGCCACCGCTGTTTTGCTCTCGTCCCCCAGAATCAGCCGCTCAAAGGTCAGCGCCGGGTTTTTCATCCGGCGGCGAATCATGGAAATGTTGATTTGCAGTGGTTCCACAAACCCTTCCCGGGAGCCCTTCTGGGCTTTTTCCGTGGCCGGTTCCTGAATTCCCCGAAAGGTAAACCCCTGCACACCGAAAGCGATCATAAAGTCGCAGCCATCCACCGCCAGCACCGCAAAACCGGACATCAGCTTGTCAATGGCCTCTTCCAGCGTGGTCACCTGAATCTGGTCACAGGCTGCCAGCGCATGATCCCGGATATACCGCAGCTTTGCGTCCCCGTCCAGCTGCAAAATCGGCGCATTCAAAATGGGCTGTAAAATGGCCTGTGCAATCAGTCGTTTGTCAATCTGCCCTTCCATAGACAGAATGGCCGCCGGTGTGTCCCCGATGGCAAATTCCCGCTGGACAAAATCGATGCTGTCCTGAAATTCCTGACGGAACCGGGTCATATTTTCCAGAAGGGACGTGGAAAACTTTCCCTGTACCGCTTTTTGCATCCGTGCGCACCTCCCCGAGTCTTTTTCCTTTTGCAATTTCATCTCCTTTCTATTGTGTCGGGTTTTTCCGGAAATATCCATCAAAGTGCCGCCTGGTTTTCCATATAAAAAAGCCGCCCTGCATGATGCAGAGCGGCTGAATACTCCAATATTTTGGAAAACAACGGGAATCCGGTGTGCTTATTCCGCCTTTTCCCCGTTCTCCTCTTCATAGTCGTTGGCCAGATGGAAGCGGTCGATGACATACATGCACAGACCCATAATCATACCCACTACACAGGCCAGCACCATACCAGTGAGCTGGATGTTGCCCAGGTTCACGGTAATGCCGGAAAGGCCGGTGACGAACACCACGGCAGTCAGCGCCTGATTTCTGGCGCGGCCGTAATCCACCTTGGAGTCTACCAGAATCCGCAGGCCGGAAGCACCGATCATGCCGTACAGCAGGAAGGAAATACCACCGATAACCGGGCCGGGAATGGTGGAAATCAGCGCGGAGAATTTGCCAATGAAGCCGCACACCACAGAAAGCACCGCAGCGCCGCCAATGACCCACACGCTGTACACCTTGGTCATGGCCATCACACCGATGTTCTCGCCGTAAGTGGTGGTGGGAACGGAACCGATCAGGCCGGAAACTGCCGTGGAGATGTTATCGCCCAGCAGAGAACGGTGCAGGCCCGGATCTTTCAGCAGGTCGCGGCCCACAATTTTTCCGGTGACAATCTGGTGGCCGATATGCTCGGAAGCGATGACCAGCAGCACAGGAATCATGGTGAGGATGGCGTTCATGTCGAACTTGGCCATCTGGAATTTGGGCAGAGAGAGCACGTTTGCCTGCTGAATGGCGGTGTAGTCGATCATACCCAGACAGGCGGCGGTGACATAGCCCGCCACAATGGCAATGAGAATCGGGATAACGCCGAAGAACTTGCGGAACAGGATGGAGCCAAAGACGGCTACACAGAGGGTTACCACAAACACGGCGATATTTTTCGGGTCAACGGAGCCCTCGGTGACGACCATGCCGCCGGTGCTGGCTGCATTTCCGGCCAGTTCCAGACCGATCAGTGCCACCACCGGGCCCATAGCTGCCGGAGGAAGGATCACATCAATCCAGCGGGAACCGAATTTCCAGATAATCAGCGCCAGGACACAGCCCAGCACGCCTACGGCCACAAAACCGCCCTGTGCATAGGAAAAGGCCTCCATATGCTGGGCCAGCTGTTCCGCGGTGGGGTTGGACAGATTGGGGTCTGCCACATACGGGGAGCCGTGCTGTCCCATCACCAGCAGCGCCGGTGCGATAAAAGCGAAGCTGGATCCCAGATAGGCCGGAGCCTTCGCCTTGGTGATAAAGATGAAGAACAGAGTTCCCAGACCGTTCATCAACAGCACGATGGCTGGGTCAATGTGGAACAAAGTGGGTACCAGCACCGATGCACCAAACATGGCGAACATATGCTGAATGCTCAGGGGAATGGCCTGCCCCAGCGGCGGCCGTTCGTTTACCTGAATGATTCGTTTTGCCATTCTTTTTCCTCTTTCCTGTTTTTTATTCCCGGGAAAAATGTCTTTTCCCGCAACAAAAGCCCGGGTTCCGGCTTTTTCAAACCGAAAGGCGAGCTTTTATCAACAAATTTATTTTCTCACAAATGCCGTTTTCGGCATCCCGCAGATGGGGCATACCCAATCATCGCCCAGCTCTTCAAAGGAAAGATCCGGGTCGTTGTACACATATCCGCAGACCGTGCACACCAGCGTTTCCCCATCGTTTCCATCGTGGGTGGGACGAAGCGGCTGATAGACCGGAGCGTTTTTCGGGACGCTTCCCTTGATGACCTGACGGTAATAGTCATAAGTCATGGGCTTACGGCGGGTGTGCTCGCTTCCGGCCACGATTTCAGCCAGAAACAGCGTATGGGTCGAGCTCTCCATGCAATCCACCATCCGGCACAAAAACCAGCAGCAGATATCCTCCCGGATTACCGGAACCCCTTCCCGCAGAACCTTGTGGCGGATATTGGTGAGCTTTCCCCCGTTCTTTCCGGAAGTAAAGCCCAGCGCCCCCACCACCGCGCCGGAAGTATCCTCCGACAGCACGGCAACGGTAAACAGCTTATTCTTTTTAATACACTCACAGCTGTAATTATCCCGGCTCATGCTCAGGGTAATCATCAGCGGAGCGGTATTGGTCACCTGCATCACCGTATTTACAATGCAGGCCGAGGGACCGTTGTCCCCCTTGACGCCGATGGCATACATACCATAGGACAGCGTCCGCAAAATGTTCGGTTCCAAAAACTCCACCTCCAAAAAACTGCTCAGGACCGGCTCCCCTTGATCTTTTCCCAGTAAGCCCGGAAAGCCTGTTCGTTTTTATTGTCGCCGTATTCATAATACTGGGTGTCCTTCAGGATATCCGGCAAATACTGCTGCTCCACCCAACGGCCCGGATAGTCGTGGGGGTATTTGTAAAACTGTCCCTTTTTCTCCACCTCTGCGCTGTCATAATGCTTGTTTTGCAGCTGGCGGGGAATGCTCCCCACCTTGCCCTTTTCCACGTCCGCCATGGCGGCAATGATGGCATTATGGGCGGTATTGGATTTGGGAGCGGTTGCCACCAGAATCACCGCATCTGCCAGCGGAAGCCGGGCTTCCGGCAAGCCCACCATCATAGCTGCATCCACTGCCGCTTTCACAATGGGGATAATCTGGGGCCAGGCCAGCCCTACATCCTCACAGGCACAAACCATGAGCCGGCGGCAGGCAGAAGCCAGATCCCCGGCCACCAGCAGCCGCGCCAGATAGTGGATGGCCGCATCCGGGTCGCTGCCCCGCATGGACTTTTGAAAGGCGGAGACAATATCATAGTGCTCGTCACCTTCCCGGTCATACCGCATGGCGCTGCGCTGGGTCAGCTCCCGGGCCAGCTCCATGGAAACGGGAATCACACCATCCTGGGGAATGGCGGACAGGGCGCACAGCTCCACGGCATTCATGGCTTTCCGCACGTCGCCGCCGCAGGCCGTGGCGATGTATTCCTCTACGCCGTCTTCCAGCGAAAATGTCCCTTCCCGATCCTCTTCCAACAGGGAAAAGGCCCGTTTCACAGCGGGAACCACCTCGCCGCTGTCCACCGGTTTGAATTCAAAGACCGTGGAGCGGCTGAGGATGGCATTATAAACATAAAAATAGGGGTTTTCCGTGGTGGAGGCAATGAGAGTAATGCTTCCGTTTTCGATAAACTCCAGCAAAGTCTGCTGCTGCTTTTTATTGAAATACTGAATCTCGTCCAGATAGAGCAGCACGCCGTTGATGCCGTCCAGGGTATTGGTGCTGGCGATCACATCCCGGATGTCCGCCGTGGAAGCGGTGGTGCCGTTGAGCTTGCACAGCCGTTTGTGGGTGTTTTTTGCGATAATGGAGGCCACGGTGGTTTTGCCCACACCGGAGGGGCCGTAAAACACCATATTGGGAATTTCACCGGATTCGATGATGCGGCGCAGGGCCTTGCCTTCGCCCAGCAAATGGCGCTGGCCGACCACTTCCTCCAGTGTTTTCGGGCGGATTCTGTCCGCCAATGGAGCTGCCACCGCAGCACCTCCTTTCCGGGAAATATTCTACGAAAATTCCTAAATGCCTCCCTCATGGAGGGAGGTGGCACGGCGCAGGCGTGACGGAGGGAGTCATCTGATAAATACTCCCCCATGCGAGGTCTATCCCGCCTGCCGTTCTATTCTTATGCGCGTTCCCGCAGAAACAGACTCAGCAATACAGCGGATATTTGGCGCACAGGCCATTCACCATTTCCCGAACCTTGTCGGCGTTGGCGTCGAAGTCCTCCACCACCATGGCGATGCACTGGGCAATGACATCCATGTCCTCGGTGTTCAGGCCGCGGGTGGTGACAGCAGGCGTACCCAGACGGACGCCGCTGGTGACAAAGGGGCTGCGCTGCTCATTGGGAACGGTGTTCTTATTAGCGGTGATATACACCTCGTCCAGACGGTGCTCCAGCTCCTTGCCGGTCAGTTCCATACCGGTCAGGTTCAGCAGCATCAGGTGATTATCGGTGCCGCCGGAAACCAGCTTCAGACCGCGGGACAGCAGACCATTGGCCAGTGCCTGTGCGTTTTCCACAATGCGGCGGCCATAGTCCTTGAACTCGGGCTTGAGAGCCTCGCCGAAACAAACGGCTTTACCGGCAATAATGTGCATCAGCGGGCCGCCCTGGGTTCCGGGGAAAATAGCCTTGTCGATGGCCTTTGCATATTCTTCCTTGCAAAGAATCAGGCCGCCTCTGGGGCCGCGGAGGGTCTTATGGGTGGTGGTGGTCACCACATCTGCCCACGGCACCGGGTTGGGGTGCTGTCCGGCTGCCACCAGACCGGCAATGTGAGCCATGTCCACCATCAGATAGGCGCCGCAGTCGTCACAGATGGCGCGGAGCTTTTCAAAATCAATGACTCTGGGGTAAGCGCTGGCGCCGGCCACGATCATTTTGGGCTTGACTTCCATAGCCTGTGCATGGAGCTTCTCATAGTCGATATAGTGAGTCTCCGGGTCCACGCCATAGGGCACAAAGTTGAAATAGCTGCCGGACATGTTCACGGGAGAACCATGGGTCAGGTGTCCGCCTTCTGCCAGATTCATGCCCATAACGGTATCGCCGGGCTTGAGCAGGGCAAAATAAACCGCCATATTGGCCTGTGCACCGGAATGAGGCTGCACATTGGCGTGATCCGCGCCGAACAGCTCACAGGCGCGCTTTCTGGCGATTTCTTCCACAATGTCCACATACTGACAGCCGCCGTAATAGCGCTTTCCGGGATATCCTTCGGCGTATTTATTGGTGAGAATGCTGCCCATGGCTGCCATCACAGCGGGGGAAACGATATTTTCAGAGGCAATCAGCTCCAGATTCCGGCGCTGGCGGCCCAGTTCCAGATTCATGGCCTCTGCCACTTCGGGGTCATAAGCGGAAACAAATCCGATGGTATCCATCATGTCCTGATACATAGTAATCCTCCTGCTCTTGCCAGATTCTCCGTGCCCAAAAGCCTGCGCTTTAGCGCACTATCGCAATTATTATACACGTTTTGCCGGATAAGTACAACAAATTTTATAAAAAATCTTCCCCTTTGCCGAACCCGGACATATTTTTGTTTTTGTCCGCGCTGCAAGAGCATCCGAAGGCCGCGTGAACAATCAGAGCGCCAAACTTAAGAATAGAAATAGACAGAACAAGATTTTGAAATCCAATTTTCCGCAAAAAAACAGGGCCGATTGCTCAGCCCTGTCTGTTCGTTTCTTACGGTCTGCCGATAGTGTGCTTCACGCGGTCGTGCTCTTCTGCGCGCTTGGCGTTGTTCCAGCGGTCGGTGGTGCCTACCAGATAACCGGTGATGCGGCGGATACGCTCAAAGCCCACGCCCTCGCCGATGGCCTTCTCTTCGTTGTGGTTTCTCATCTCAGTCATGATACGGGTCCTCCTTGTATTTTCATTTTGATTTTGTTGTAATATTCGTTTTGCCTCAGCAGTCATAGTGATACTGGGGAACATTGGGGTATTTCTTCCGCAGTTCATCCAGCTTTTCCCGGCTGACCGGCTCACCTGCACGGCGGCCGCAGCGGGGACAAACTTCACCGATGATGCCGTTATAGCCGCAGACCGGATCGCGGTCAACGGGATGGTTCACGGAACCATAGCCGATTCCGGCTTCCTTCATACAGCGGATGACGCTCTCAAAGGCGTCCAGATTCTTGCAGGCATCGCCGTCCATCTCCACATAGCTGATGTGACCGGCGTTAGTCAGGGCGTGATAAGGAGCTTCCAGCTGAATCTTCCGGTATGCGCTGATGGGATAGTATACCGGCACATGGAAGGAGTTGGTGTAATACTCGCGGTCGGTTACGCCGGGAATCTTGCCGTATTTCTTGGCGTCAATCCGGACAAACCGTCCGCTCAGGCCCTCGGCCGGGGTAGCCAGCAGGCTCCAGTTCAGGCGGGTCTTTTCAGACTCGTCATCCATGCGCTTGCGCATATGGCTGATGATTTCCAGACCCAGCTTCTGGCTCTCCTCGCTCTCACCGTGGTGTTTGCCGGTGAGAACCTTCAAAGTTTCCGCCAGACCGATAAAGCCGATGCTCAGGGTGCCGTGCTTCAGCACTTCTGCCACCGTGTCGTCCCGGTTCAGCTTTTCAGAATCAATCCAGACGCCCTGTCCCATGAGGAAAGGATAGTTGTAAACCTTCTTGCTGCACTGAATCTTGAACCGGTGGAGCAGCTGCTCGATGACCAGATCAATGCGGTCGTCCAGCATTTCATAGAATTTCCTGATATCACCTTTGGCTTCAATGCCCAGACGGGGCAGGTTAATAGAAGTAAAGCTCAGGTTGCCGCGGCCGCAGGTCACTTCCCGGTTGGGGTCATAGGTATTGCCCATGACGCGGGTACGGCAGCCCATATAGGCCACTTCACTGTCATAGTCGCCGGGCTTGTAATATTGCAGGTTAAAGGGAGCATCCAGGAAGCTGAAATTGGGGAACAGCCGCTTGGCGGAAACCCGGATGGCCAGCTTGAACAGGTCATAGTTGGGGTCGTCGGGATTGTAGTTGACGCCTTCCTTTACCTTGAAGATCTGCACCGGGAAAATGGGGGTTTCTCCGTCGCCCAGACCGGCTTCGGTGGCCAGCAGCAGGTTCCGGATGGCCATTCTGGCCTCGGCGCTGGTATCGGTGCCGTAGTTCAGGGAGCTGAAGGGCACCTGTGCACCGGCGCGGGAGTTCATGGTGTTCAGATTGTGCACCAGTGCTTCCATGGCCTGATAGGTGGCGTTATCGGTTTCGTCCCAGGCCGTCTGGCAGGCATAGCGGTGAGCAGCTTCCGCCGTCTGTGCGTAAATGGGCTGATAGCCGCCCTGCTGCTGATGGGCAGGCAGGTACTGCACCAGCCGCTTTCCGTATTCTCCGGAAGTGCTCAGGGTAATATCGGTGCCCAGATCCTGTTTCACAGCCTGCACCAGCGCGGCGGCGTCTTGGGAAGACAGAGACTCATGAAGCTGGAGATACTGGGTCAGAGCCTTAAAGTACAGTTTCCGATAGGTCTTTGCCACGCCGGGCGCCATGCAATAATCGAAGTTGGGAATACTCTGGCCGCCGTGCATTTCGTTCTGGTTGGCCTGAATGGCGATACAGGCCAGTGCGGAATAACTGCGGATGTCATTGGGCTCCCGCAGGTAGCCATGACCGGTGGAGAAACCGCCGTGGAACAGCTTCAGCAGGTTGATCTGACAGCAGGTTTCGGTCAGAGCGTAAAAATCCTTGTCGTGAATATGGATATCGCCGTTGAGGTGTGCCTGTGCAATCTCTTTCGGAATCACATATTCGTCATAGAAGGCCTTTGCACCTTCGGAGCCGTATTTCAGCATGGTGCCCATGGCGGTGTCTGCGTCGATGTTGGCGTTCTCCCGCTTCAGGTCCACGTCTGCGCTGGGCCGGAAGGTCAGATGCTCGTAAATCTTCATCAGGTTGGCGTCCATTTCCCGCATCTTCTGATGCTCGGCGCGATACAGGATGTAGGCTTTGGCGGTTTTGGGAAGGTCAAACTCAATGAGCTTCTCCTCAACGGTATCCTGCACCTGTTCCACCGTGGGGGTAACGCCTGCTTCATCGTGAACCGCCACCACCAGCAGGGTGATTTCATCCAGCTGTTCGTCGGAGATCTTCTCCCCTACAATATGGGAATTCGCCTTGAAAATAGCAGTGCGGATCTTATTGGAATCAAAGGGAACCTCTGTCCCGTTGCGTTTGATAATGGATTTTACATGAGTGGTCTTCTGAACCAATTCCGGCAGCCTCCTTCGGTAGTTTCTCCATTTTCAAAAAAGGCGCCGCAGGCTTCTGGTGTCTGCGGCCCGGCCGTCGCCGGATTTTCTGAAATCATTCCGAAACCTGCGGCATCCGCGCCGGATGTCCACAGCAGCAGATTTCGGGGAACGACTCTTATTATAATACAACATGTTGTGTCTGTAAAGAGGTTTCTATCAATTTGTAGAGATTGCTCAAAACACTCCGCAAATCGTTCATTTCTCGGGCACAGGATAAAAATCGAAAAAATGCAGCACTTACCGGTGTTCCGGCAGCATCCAGCTGATGGCTTTCCGGATATGCCTGTCCCAAAAATCCCATTCATGATTTCCAGGTGCTTCCTCATAGTCCAGAGCGATTCCCTGTTCCTGTGCCAGGGAGCGGAACCGGCGGTTGTCCTCCAGAAAACGGTCATCCAGACCACAGCAGGCATACAGACGGGGCAATTTTTCCGGGGATTGCTTTTTCAGCAATGCAAACAGATCGTCTCCATACGCCGCCGAAGCAGACCGTAAAGCGGTTCATAAGATACAACACAT
>CAJMOI010000052.1 GCA_905215105.1 uncultured bacterium | reverse complement strand
CTACTTTTTTCTCTCTTCTTTTTCCTCTCTGTCCAATTTGTATTGTAGCTCTACACCGGTTTCTTCTCCTTCCCGCCCTCCCGCTCTTGATTCCCTTCCCGGGATTTTGTATAATAAATTGAATATGCAAGTATCAGCGAGAAGGAGAAGAATTCCATGGCACTGCTCAGCATCAGCCAACTGCAAAAATCCTTTGGGACAGACCTGATTTTTACAGGGGCTTCTTTTGAAATACAGGAACGGGACCACATCGGCCTGGTGGGAGCCAACGGTTCCGGCAAAACCACCCTTTTTAAAATTCTCACCGGCGACATGGCCAGCGACAGCGGCGAAATTTACAAGGCACGGGAATGCCGCATCGGATATATGGAACAGCATGTGTGCCGGGATCTGGACCGCAGCGCCTACAACGAGGTACTGACGGTCTTTTCCCATTTGCTTGAGATGGAAAAAGAGCTGGAAGACATCAACCTCCGGCTACAGGTTCACCCCGACGACGCCCTCATCGAACGACAGATGATTCTCAATGACCAGTTTGCCGCGCAAGGCGGTCTGACCTGCCGGGCCAGAGCCAGAAGTACCCTGATGGGTCTGGGATTTTCCGACGAACAGATGGGAATGCCCGTTGGTGTGCTCAGCGGCGGACAGAAAGCAAAATTGCAGCTTGCCAAAATGCTCCTCAGCGGCGCAAACCTGCTGCTGCTGGACGAACCCACCAACCATCTGGACATCCAGTCGGTGGAATGGCTGGAAGACTTTCTGAAAGGCTTCCCCGGCGCGTATCTGGTAATTTCCCACGACCGTTTCTTTCTGGACAACGTGACCGACCGGACCTTTGAAATGGAGCACCAGCGGCTGACCCTGTACAAGGGCAACTACACCCGGCATCTGGAACAGAAAGAGGAAAACGCCCTCACCATCCAGCGGAAATACGACAACACCATGCGGGAAATCAAGCGGCTGGAGGGCATTGTGGCTCAGCAGCGCCAGTGGAACCGGGAAAAGAACATCCGCACTGCGGAAAGCAAGCTGAAAGTCATTGCCCGTCTGGAACAGACGCTGGTAAAACCGGACGCCATGCTCCCCTCCATCCACTTTGGTTTCGGCGCCAGCCAGCGGGGCGGCAACGACGTGATGTATGTGGAAAATCTGGCCCTTTCCTTCGACGGAAAGCCCCTGTTTTCCCATGTGGACATGGAAGTCCACCGTCAGGAACGGATTTTCCTCATTGGCCCCAACGGCTGCGGCAAAACCTCCCTTCTGAAAATCCTCATGAATCAGTATGAGGCCACGGCGGGCAGTGTTCGTTTTGGCGCAGGCATTGACGTGGGCTATTACGACCAGTTACAGGGCGGTCTGGACGACAGCAAAACCGTACTGGATGAAATCTGGGACCGGCATCCCCGGATGACGGAAACGGAAATCCGGAATGCGCTGGCGATTTTCCTGTTCCGGGGCGAGGAAGTGTATAAAATGGTGTCCTCCCTCAGCGGCGGAGAGCGGGCGCGGCTGCTGCTGCTCCGGCTGATGCTCTCCAAAGCCAATTTCCTGCTGCTGGACGAACCCACCAACCATCTGGACATCCAGTCCTGTGAAGCGCTGGAAGATGCCCTGCTGCACTATGACGGAACCCTGTTTATTGTTTCCCACGACCGTTACTTAATCAACAAGCTGGCAGACCGGATCTATTATCTGGAACCGGAGGGCGTTTCCGAAACCATCGGCAATTATGAGGATTTTCTGGCACAGCGGAAAGAAAAAGCCGGGGAAGCGGAAAAATCCGCGCCTCAGCCGGTGAAAGTCAATGATTACAAATTGAGAAAAGAAAAAGCCGCCGAACTGCGGAAAACCCGCGCGGCCCTTGCCCGGGTGGAACAGGAAACCGAGAAAAACGACGAAGCCATCCAACAGCTTTCCCGGGAGCTGGAAAACCCGGACACAGCCAGCGACTTTGCCCGGACCATGGAGCTTTCCGCAGAGCTGGACCGGCTCAACAGCCGCAACGAAGAGCTGCTGCTGGAATGGGAAGAGCTTTCCCAAAAAGTGGAGGAAATGGAAAACGGAGATACCGCATCCTGATGCAGCATCTCCGATCCTCTTTGCAAATTCACTTTGCGTTTATTCCACCACAAACTCCTGCACGGACTTGACGAACTCGTCGGCCTCGCGGGACTGAGCAGCAGTGCTGTCGATTTCCAAAGTTACAGGCTGAGAGGTTCCCAGACTGAAAACGCCCATAATGGACTTGGCATCGATCTTGTATTTTCCGTTGGAAAGGTCGATGGGGAAATGATACTTGTTGGTGAGCGTCACAAAACGTTTGACATCATCAATGGTCTTGAGCACGATCTGAAGTGTTTGCATAGTCGTGATGCCTCCTGTAAAATGGGTAATAGAGTTCCGTTTTCTGACCAGAACATTCCTCGGGTTTCTCTTATCATACCGCAGGGAATTTCAATGGTCAATATGAAATATCGCCAGATTCTTCCGGCGTTTTCCCAGCCAAAATTTTTCAATTTATCTAAAAAAAGGCGGTTTGAAGCCCTTTTTCTGCCGTCGATTTTGTGTGAAAGGATGTTTCCCAATGATGATGAAAGTCTCCGCCATCACCCTTGGCTGCAAGGTCAATCAGTATGAAACCCAGGCCATGCTGGCCAAGATGACGGCCGCCGGATTTGGCGTTTGTGCCGCCGGAGAACCGGCGGATGTGGTGCTCATTAACTCCTGCACCGTTACCGCCGCCAGCGATCACAAGGTTCGCCAGACCCTGCATCGCGCCCGCAAAAACAACCCCGACGCAGTACTGGTACTCCCCGGCTGTATGCCCCAGGCCTTCCCGGAAGCCGCCGCTGCACTGGAGGACGCCGACGTGGTGTTGGGCAACTCCAACCGGGGCGCACTGGTGCCGGACATTCTCAAGTATCTCTCCACCCATCAGCGGGTCATCGACATCGTTCCCCACGAAACCGGCGAAGCCTTTGAAGCCATGCAGGTGGAGAGCTTTTTCGAGCGCACCCGCGCCTTTGTCAAAATTCAGGACGGATGCAATCGCTTCTGTTCCTATTGTATTATCCCCTATGCCCGGGGCCGTATCCGTTCCAAGCCGCTGGAAGAGCTGAAAACGGAGCTGGCCGCCCTTGGGAAAAACGGCTATCGGGAAGTGGTGCTCACCGGCATCAACCTGTCCGCCTATGGTCAGGAGCTGGGGCTGCATCTCTGCGACGCGGTGGAAGCTGCCTGCGCTGTGCCGGAAATCGCCCGGGTCCGGCTGGGCTCTCTGGAACCGGAACAGTTACAGGACGACGTGATTGCACGGCTGGCCAAACAGGAGAAGCTGTGTCCTCAGTTCCACCTGTCCCTGCAAAGCGGCTGTGACGAAACCCTTCGTCGGATGAACCGCCACTATGACACCGCCGAATACCGCCGGATTGTCAAACCCCTCCGGTCGGTTTTCCCCAACGCCGCCATTACCACCGACATGATGGTGGGCTTTGCCGGAGAGACCGAAGAGGAATTTGCCCAGTCCCTGGCCTTTGCCAAAGAAATCGCCTTTGCAAAAGTCCATGTTTTCGCCTATTCCCGCCGCCCGGGCACCGTGGCATACAACATGCCGGGACAGGTTTCCAACGCGGTGAAGGAAGCCCGCAGCCATGCCCTGATTGAGGCCACCGAGGAAACCCGCCGCGCCTTTTTACAGGAACAGCTGGGCCGGGTGGAGCCGGTGCTCTTTGAACAGGAAGCCGCCAAAAATGTGTGGGAAGGCTACACCGCCAATTATACGCCGGTGCACATGGCCAGCAGCGAACCGCTGGCGGGAAAAATTCTGCCGGTGCGGCTCACCGACTGCGCCGGAGATTTCTGCCTGGCCGAGCCTGTTTCCCTGTAAAATCAGCTTTTTTCAGTGGTTTTTACAAGGACCCCTACAAAGTTTTACAAATTTATGATATGCTGATGGTATAATAGAATCTTTTAACGAAGGGATGATGCCCCATGAAACGAACCATTCGGTTTACCCGGAAGGAAAAAAGCTGGATTCTCTACGACTGGGCCAACTCCGTTTACGCCACCAACATGATGGCCGCCATCTTTCCCATTTACTTCGGAAGCGTCTGTAAAGGCGCCGGTGTGGATAACGTGGTACCCTGGTCCTACGGCACGGCAGTCGCTACCTTCACCATTGCCATTCTGGCTCCGTTCCTCGGCGCAATCGGCGACTATAAAGGCATGAAAAAACGGCTCTTTGCTTTCTTCGCTGCGCTGGGCACGGTGACAACCCTTCTCACGGCCCTGTTCAATTCCTGGCAAATGCTGCTGGTGGGATATGTGCTGTCCTATATCGGGTTCCTGGGGTCCTGCCTGCTGTACGACTCCTTCCTCACGGACGTGACCACCAAAGATCGGATGGACAAGGTGTCCGCCTGGGGCTATGCCATGGGGTACATCGGCGGCAGTACCATTCCCTTCCTGATTTCCATTGGCATTCTGCTGGTGATGGGCATGGACAACCCCACCGCCGTGAAAATTGTCATTGTCCTCACCTCCCTGTGGTGGGCCGGATTCAGCATTCCCATGCTCCGCAACGTGAAACAGGAGCACTATGTGGAAGTTCCCCCTTCCCGGCTGGTGAAAAACGCCCTTTCCAACATTCGGGAAACCTTCGGAAGCATTGTGAAAAACCGGGGCATCTTCCTGTTTATTCTGGCCTATTTCTGCTACATAGACGGTGTGAACACCGTTATCAACCTGTCTTCCTCTTACGGCACCAAGCTGGGGCTGGACTCCACCGGCATGATTCTGGCGCTGTTGGTTACCCAGATTGTCGCCGTCCCCTGCTCCATCCTCTTTGGCCGCCTGTCGGAAAGAGCCGGTTCCCTGCGGATGATTCGGGTCGCCATCGGCGTGTACTTTGTGGTATGTCTGGTGGGCTTCTACATGGGCTGGAATATTGGGGTAAGCGAGGGCAGCGAGGAGGCCATCGCGCTGTCTCAGGTGCTGTTCTGGATCATGGCCTTCATGGTGGGCACGGTACAGGGCGGCATTCAGGCCATCTCCCGCTCCTATTTCGGAAAACTGGTTCCCCCCAGCCGCGCCACGGAATATTTCGGCTTCTACGATATCTTCGGCAAGTTCGCCGCAGTATTGGGCCCTGTGTTCGTGGCGGTGTTCTCTTCCCTGACCGGGCATGACTCCATCGGCGTTCTCAGTCTGGTGGTACTGTTTGCGGTGGGCTTTGTCATTCTCTTTGCCGGAAGAAAGAAAATGGAGGCCTCTCAGCTGGCGGCACGCAGCGAAACACAAGAAAACTGAATACAGTCAATACAATCAAAAGCCGTTCCCGGATTTGCTTTCGGGAACGGTTTTTTTATTATTAGCAGAACGTTTTCAACAAAGAAAGGGCCGCGCTTTTGGCGCGGCCCCCTGATTGATGGTTTTATTCTTCGTCGTCAGGCGCCAACAGGCCATATTTGCCGTCCTTGCGCCGGTATACCACGTTGATTTCGTTGTTTTCCGTGTTGCGGAACATGAAGAACTGATGCTCCAGCATGTTCATCTGCAAAATGGCTTCCTCCACGCTGGCGGGCTTCACATAGAAGTGCTTGGTCTTGACCACTTCATACTCGTCAAATTCCGCCATATCCTCCGGCTCGGCTTCTTCCGCATACTCCTGCACATACTGATCGATGGCTCCGCCGTGGAGACGCTTCTCCAAGCGGGTTTTATTTTTGCGGATCTGCCGGCCCAGTGCAGAAATCACTTTATCCAGCGCGTCGTTCATCTCTGCGGCGGTTTCCTCCGCACGGCAGATCATGCCCGGCTGGCGAATGGTGATTTCCACCGTCTGGCGGTTGCGCTCCAGCGTCACCGTAACGGTGGCCTGGGCGTCCTCGTCGAAAATCCGGTCAAAGCGCATGAGCTTTTTGGTTGCAAGCTCTTTGAAGTTGTCCCGCAGGGTAACCTTTCTGCCGATGATCGTAATTTTCATGCCAACATCTCCTAACACTTTTAAACTATGCAGATGCGTCCTCAAATAGCAACCTCTGAGCGCCTCCTGTATCTGTGTTTATAGTATAACACATTTGATAAAAGTTTTAAAGGGTTTTGTGGAGAAATTGTAAAAAAATATATCGGATTTCTGTACATCGCGCAAACTGTTACAGCACGGCTTCTCCATGGCGGGTTACATGACAGCCCACATTGACCGCTACCGGAAGTCCGGCGATATGGGTGGGATACTGCTCAATGTTGACAGCCAGTGCCGTAGTTACACCGCCAAAGCCCTGAGGCCCGATGTCCAGCTGATTCACTGCTTCCAGCATATCGGCTTCCAGCTGGGCATAGAAGGGGTCCTCGTTCCGTCTGGAAACCGGACGGCACAGGGCCTTTTTCGCCAGCAATGCACACAGCTCGAAATCGCCGCCGATTCCCACACCCAGCATCATGGGCGGACAGGGATTAGCACCGGCCAAACGGGCGGTTTCCACCACTGCGTTGATGACCTGTTCCCGGGTGGCGGAAGGGGTAAGCATAATTGTCCGGCTCATGTTCTCGCTGCCAAAGCCCTTGGGCGCCACCATCAAGTGAATCTGATTGCCGGGCACCAGCCGGGTGTGGAGCACGGCCGGGGTGTTGTCGTTGGTGTTGCCTCTGCGAATGGGGTCTGCCACTACGGAACAGCGCAGCAGTCCCTCCAGATAGCCCTGACGCACGCCTTCATTGACCGCGTCCTCAAAATTGCCGTTGATGTGGACATCCTGACCGATTTCCGCAAACACCACCGCCATGCCGGTGTCCTGACAGACCGGCAGCGTCAGCTCCCGAGCGGCATCCATATTATCGCAGATATCCTTCATAATGGCGCTTCCGATGGGATGGGTTTCCTTTTCCGCAGCACAGCGGATGCACTGTTCCATATCCGCCGGGAGCACCCGGTTAGCCTCAATGCACAGGCGGCGGATTTCTCTGGTAATTTCTTCAGCCTGAATTTCCCGTATCATGACTCTCTTTCCCCTTTCAAACAATCTCACGGCCACCCACAAAGACCTTTTCCGGCTTTGCCGCAATGGTCAGGGGGTTCTGACGGAACACGGAGAAATCCGCGTCCTTGCCCACGGCCAGAGAACCCAGACGGTCATCCAGCCCGCAGATCCGGGCAGGCTCGATGGTAATGGCGCGAAGGGCCATTTCCGGGTCCATTCCCTCCCGCACCGCAAGACCGGCGCACAGAGGCAGATACTGAATGGGAATCACCGGATGGTCGGTAATCAGCGCGGTTTGAATACCGGCTTCCGTCAGCTTTCCGGGACACGCCGGGGTCAGGTTTCGCAGCTCCGGCTTGGAACGGTCACAGAGAATGGGGCCGCTCAGCACCCGGGCTTTTTTCTCCGCCAGCTCTTCGGTAATCAGATGACCTTCCGTTCCGTGGACAATCACATAGTCCAGCTGGAATTCCTCTGCAATGCGGATGGCGGTGAAAATGTCGTCTGCCCGATGGCAGTGGATGTGTGCGGGAATTTCCCGGCGAAGGAGAGGCAGCAGCGCTTCACACTTGATGTCGTACTCCGGCGGGTCGAAATCCTCTTCCGCCAGCGCACGCTCTGTATCGTCCAGATACCGCTCCGCCTTGCGCAGCTGCTCCCGAATCAGGGCTGCTGTAGCCATACGGGTAACGGGGGTCTGATTTTTTCCGTGATAGACCGTTTTCGGGTTTTCGCCCAGCGCCATTTTCATGGCAACGGGCGCTTTCACAATCATTTTGTCGATGCAGCGGCCGGCGGTTTTGATAGCGGCCAGCTGTCCGCCGATTGGGTTCGCGCTGCCGGGTCCGGTAATCACCGTGGTAACGCCGCTTTCCAGCGCTTCCCGGAAACAGCGGTCCATGGGGTTCAGCGCATCAATGGCCCGGAGCTGGGGCGTAATGGGGTCGGTTTCCTCGTTGCCGTCGTCGCCCTCAAAGGTCAGACCGTCCTCCCACATACCCAGATGGGTGTGGGCGTCAATAAAACCGGGATAAATGTGAGCGCCGTCCAAATCCAGCCACTCTTCCCCCGGCTGCTGGGGACAGATGCCCATGGGGCCAAGGCCGGTGATCACGCCGTTTTCCACGGTCATCCAGCCGTTTTCATAGTCGATTCCCTCCATGGTGTGAAGGACTGCATTTTTCAGTTTCATGAGCTTCCTCCTGTATAAAACAAAACAGCGGCAGAACGTTGCTGCCGCTGCTGATAGACGGGTTTTCAGGCTCTGTCAGCCTCTGGAATTGTTGTGACGGGAAAAACCTCCCCGCTTGCTCTCCACGGCACGCTTCAGATCGGACATTTTCTCGTCGCTGCTCTGCTTGAAGCGGGACATCATATCCTCAAAGCTGCCGCCCTCAATCCGGCGGCTCTGCCACTCATAGTTTCCGGGACGTCCGGGGCTGACCGCAGCGGGTCTGGGCTGACGGGGCTGGCGGGGACCGTTACCGGGTCTCTGCTCTCTCCGCTGGGGCTGCTGCTGAGAAGGATCCAGTGCCTTTTTCATGGACAGGCTGATTTTTCCTTCTTCGCTGATGCTGAGCACCTTGACTTTTACTGTTTGATTCTCAGTGACAAAATCCCGGATTTCCTTGACGAATGTGGGCGCAATCTCCGAAATATGTACCATGCCGGTTTTTCCTCCGGGCAGCTCCACAAACGCTCCGAACTTCGTAATACCAGTGACCTTGCCTTCCAGAATCGATCCTACCTCCAGCTGCATACCTGACTGTTATCCTCCTTAAAGTTGTGTGTAAATCAAAAAAGGGTCCGTCATTCACCGGAAATGATGATAAATACCCGTTCCCCTGTTTTGGCATAATCCAGCTCTTCTCTGGCCACCCGCTCCACATACTCGCTGCCATCCTGCTCGGTGGCGTCAATGGAATCCCGAAGTTCTTCGTTCTCCACTTCCTGCACCTGCAGCTGGCTTTTCAGATTCGCCAGTTCTTCTTTTTTCTGATTGATCTGAATCTGCTGGTTGACCAGCGAAACCGCCGCGTAAACGACCAGACACAAAACCGCGATTCGAAGAGGCAGACTGCCCTTGATCTTCTTCTTTTCCAAAACCCGCATTCTGCTTCCTCCCTTTCGCCTTTCCGTTTTTGTCCCGCCGTCTCCGGCTGTTGCTTTGACTCTTTTGATTATACACTACAGGCCCCGCCGGTTTCAAGGGATTTTTTTCGTTTCCGGCATATATTTTTCTCTTTTTAGGCATTTTTCCGGCCAAAAAGGGCGGAATCTTTCGGAAAAAGCGCCCAAAGGGTGCAAAAATCCACCGAATCAGGCGGCTGATCCCTGCCAGCAGCTTTTCCAGCAAACCGGCGGCCCACAGGGTCAGCTCCCCAAAAGTGAGGGCCCACAGGCAGAATCCCATGGCTTCCCCCGCCAGCAGATAAAACCGGAGACGGCCTGCTTCCGCAGCCAGCGCCACCAGAAAGGTGAGAAGCGCCGCCGCTGCCATGGTCATCATGTCAAACAGCACCTGCCACCGGCGGCCTCCGCCCAGCAAAATCCGCAGCACCCGAAAACTGTCATAGACAGCCCCCAGCAGTCCGCCGGCTACAATCGCCAGCAGAAAGCCGGGAACCAGCGATCCCTGGCTCATCGGAACAGCCGGGAGAAGAAGGAACCCTGGGGACGGTTTTCCAGATAACTCATGGAAGCAATTTCCCCGGTCACCGTCAGCTCTCCCGTTTCGGTGCTGAGCTTTTCCATGTGCAGCTCCCGCCCGCGAATGACCAGAAGCCCCAGCTGGGTATTGGCGGCAATGGTCTGGTCGTCATAGCTGTCCACATTAGAAACGCCGGAGGCCGTCAGCCTGCGCCGGTCTTCCAGCACCAGACTGTGAGGCGTGGAAGGTTTTTCCGATTTTTGAAAAGCCGACCGGCTGTCGCTGTTGTTTCTCAACTCCGTCATGATGGTTGTCATAGCATTTACACCCCTTCTGCAAAGAAACGATCCTTTTGACTCAACATATGAGCGCAGAGGGGCGGATATGCGTTTCAGGGGAAAATTACTCCAGAATCTGGTACATGTCCGACGCGGCTTCCTTGCGGACGGTTTCCGCTACGGTGAGAACCTTTGCGCGGATGATGCGGCTGCCCAGCTGCAGCTCCAGCACGTCCCCCTCCTTCACGTCATAGGAAGCGCGGGCCACCTTGCCGTTGACCAGCACGCGGCCTGCATCACAGGCTTCATTGGCCACGGTACGGCGCTTGATAATACGGGAAACTTTCAAATATTTATCCAGTCTCATGTCTGTATCCTCCTCTTACAATTCGGGTATAAATACAAAAAAGGGTACGGCGACTGGCGCCATACCCTGATTGTGCAAATTCTCAGCGATCCACTGCGTCCTTGAATGCCTTGCCGGCCTTGAAGGCAGGAGACTTGGAAGCGGGGATGGTGATGGGGTTGTTGGTTCTGGGATCACGTCCCTGGCGTTCGCTGCGGCTGCGGACCTCAAAGGTACCGAAACCGACGATCTGAACCTTCTCATCACGGGTCAGGGTCTCTACGATGGTGTCGAGCATAGCGTTAACGGCTTTGTCTGCGTCTTTCTTGGACAAACCGGACTTTTCTGCAACAGCTGCAATCAATTCAGTCTTGTTCATTTTCTTTTGCCTCCAAATGAAAATATATATATTCCACAGGACGCCGGAAATCCTTCCGGGCCTGATCGTGGATTCCGTATTCCGGGCTTTTACGCTTTTTCCGCCCGCTTCGCTTCGTCCCACAAGGCGTCCAGCTCTTCCAGAGAAGCCTTTTCCATGTCCATTCCCTTTGCCGCGGCCAGCTCTTCTACCGACTGGAACCGGCGGATAAACTTGTCACAGGAACGGGTCAGCGCCTCTTCCGGCTCAGCGTGCAGGAACCGGGCCACATTGACGGCGGCGAACAGCAAATCGCCCACTTCGTCCATACATGCCTGGGGGTTCCCCTCTGCTGCGGCAGCACGCACTTCTTCCAGCTCTTCCGCAACCTTTTCCATGGCGCCCTGTACGTCCGGCCAGTCAAAACCGGCTTTTGCGGCCTTTTTCTGCACCTTTTCGCTGCGGATCAGGGCAGGAAGGGCACGGGACACACTTTGCAGCACCTGGGTATGGGTCTTCTGCTGCTTGCTCTTCTGTTTTGCATCATCCCAGCTTTTCAGAGCCTCCGCCTCGTTGGACGCATTCACATCGCCGAACACATGAGGATGACGGTACACCAGCTTCTGGGCCACGCCGTCCACCACTTCCTCAAAGGTAAAGCTTCCGGCTTCCTTTTCCATCTGGGAATGGAGCACCACCTGCAGCAGCACATCGCCCAGCTCTTCCTTAAGCAGCTCCCGGTCTTCCGTGTCGATGGCTTCGATAGCCTCATAGGTTTCCTCGATAAAGTTGGCCCGGACGCTTTTGTGGGTCTGGGCTCTGTCCCAGGGACAACCCTCGGGGGAACGGAGAATTTCCATGATCTTCAAAAGGTCATCTGTAGTATATACATCTTTTCTTTCAAAATCCACCATGTTTTTCTTCCTCCAATGTCTGAAAACCCGGTACCGATGCAAAAAAGCAAAATTCCTTCTTATTTTACTCGATTTTCTCCCGCTTTGCAAGTAGTTTTCCAATTTTTTGTCCCCCGGGAAGGCGAATCAGCTCTTCCCGGCGCAAAATTCCGAAAACCGGCACGCACAGCCCATAAACTGCCGCTGCACAGGCAACCGCGCCCACCGTGCCCAGACGGCTCTGCA
>CAJMOI010000051.1 GCA_905215105.1 uncultured bacterium | reverse complement strand
GTCCGGAAAGCCCCAGACGGCTCATAATCCCGTCCATCACATAGGCAGCCCGGGACATATAGCCGCTGTCCTCCAGGAAGGCCAGCGCCAGAAACAGAATAATGATATTGGGCAGGAAGGTGAGGATTCCGCCCACACCGGAAACAATGCCGTCCACCACCAGTGAAATCAGCATTTCATTGACCGAAGCCGCTTCCATACCGCCGCGCAGGGATTCCGAAATCCATTCCAGCAGCAGGCTCATGTACTCTTTCAGCCAGTCGCCCAGCGTAAAGGTGAGCAGGAACACCAGCGCCATGATTCCCAGAAAAATCGGGAATCCCAGCCACCGATGGGTCAGAAAATGGTCGATCCGGTCCGTGCGGGCTGCTTTGGTATCCCGGTTGACCAGCGTTTCCTGAATGATTTCCTCAATGAAGTCATATTTCTCGTTGATAATCTCCTGACCACAGGAGTCCGCCAGCCCTTTGGGAAGGGCAACGGGATATTTCTCCAGAATTACCGGGTCACCTTCCAGAATTTTCATGGCGTGCCAACGGTGGTTGGTCATATTGGGGTACTTCTGTTTCAGCTCTTCCTTGACAATGTCAATTTTATCCTCGATCTCATCGCTGTACACCATGGCAAATTCGTCGTGGTGGTCGTGGAGATGACGGGATTTCCGGCTGTGATGGTGAATCAGGGGGGTCTGCTCCCTGTGGTCGCTGTGATGGAGCACCGCGTGCATCAGCACATCCAGCCCCCGGCGTTTCCGGGCGCTGACGGCGATGACCGGAATGCCCAGCATTTCCGGCAGACGGTGCATATCAATTTCCATACCCCGCTTCTGGACAATGTCCATCATGTTCAGCGCCAGCACCACCGGTTTTCCCAGTTCGATAAGCTGTAACGTCAGATACAGGTTCCGCTCCAGTGCCGAAGCATCGGCCACATCCACAATTACATCCACATCATTGCTGAGGATGTATTCCCGGGAAACCTTTTCCTCCATGGTATAGGAAGTCAGGCTGTAAATGCCGGGCAAATCCACCAGCTGAATCCGGGTTCCCTGAAAAATCATGGAGCCCTCTACCTTTTCCACGGTTACGCCAGGCCAGTTGGCCACTTTCAGGTTGGCGCCGGTATAGGCGTTGAAAAGGGTGGTTTTGCCGCAGTTGGGGTTTCCAATGAATCCCACCCGGATGGTTTTCATCCGGGTATCAGAACCGGAAGTTTTTTCGCTTTTCATTTTGCAGGCACCTCCTCCACATGGATTTTTTCCGCCATGTTCCTGCCAAGGGCAAACCGGGAACCGCGAAATTTGACAATCACCGCGCCCCGGGGCTTTTTACCCAGAATTTCGATATGTCCGCCGGGGGTCAGTCCCAGCGCTTCCAGCCGCCGTTCCATCTGCATGGCAAGCTGTAGATCCAGCACCCGATAGGTCTTTCCCGGTATACCGTCACATAGTCTCATGAACAGGTCTTTCCTTTCTTTTTTCTTTGTATCAGAAAACCCGGCTTTTGTTAGGCCGACCTAACTTTCGGAGTCATTTTATCACATTCCCGACCAAAATGCAACGGAAAGCCCCCATTTTCACAGCGCCGTTTTTGCATTTCAGGCTGAAAAATGGTATACTGAAGACACCATCATCATGAAAGCGGCACCGCCGCAGGAAAGGACGGAATTCCCATGAAAATTCTGGCTTCTGATTTTGACGGAACCTTTAACACCGGAGGAGACTCCGTTTACCGAAATATCGAAGCGGTTCTTCGCTGGCAAAAGGCCGGAAATCAGTTTGGCATCGTCACCGGACGGCCCTATCATCTGTTTCTGCCGGAGCTGAAACAGTACCAAATTCCGGTGGACTTTCTGGTCTGTGTCAACGGCGCCTCCATCCACGAGCCGGACGGGAAACTCCTGTGGTCCGCTGCCCTGCCGGATGACACCGCCCGGGAAATCCTTTCCCTGCCGGAACTGGACGACATGCCCCTGTATCTTGCAGCAACCCGGGAGGGCCTCGCTATCCATATTCACCGTTCCGGAGATCCCTTCTGGGACAAAGCCTGGCCCACTGTGTGCAATCTGGGCAAGCTGGAAGCGAAAGAAATGTGTCAGCTGACCGGCATTCTGCAAATCAGCACCGTATCCGCCGATTCCCCGGAAGCCCACCGGTTTGCTGCGGGCCTGACCCAAACCTATCCGGGCATTACCGCTTCCCATGTCAACCGGAACTATGTGGACACCACTGCTTTCGGCGCCAACAAGGGAGAGGGAATCCGAAGGATTGCAGAGGCAAAGGGCTGGAACCCGGACGACATCTACACCATTGGAGACGGTCACAACGACCTGCCCATGCTGACCGCTTTTCACGGAGCCGCACCGGTTTCCGCGGAAAAAGGGGTACTGGCGCAGATTTCCAAAACCGTGGACAGTGTGGAATACTATATCAACCAGCTGCTGGCATAAATCTATCAAAAAAACAAGCGCAGAACGGAACACCCGCTCTGCGCTTGTTTCACGTTTTCTTTTATTTGACCTGATGGCGCTTTTTGATAATCTCCATCCACACAAAACAGGCCAGAAATCCTGCAACAAATACGCCCACCGTCGTATAGATAGAAGCTGCACTCTCTCCGCCGATCAGCCCCACAACACCGCTGAGCACACAAACGCCGGCCATCACCAGCAGCGGACGTCCCACTGCTTTTCCGAAAACAGCCCGGTCCACTTTTTTCCCCACTTTAAACAGCAAATGGGGTTTTCCTTTATAAACCAGCAGTCCCACGCCCAGAAATACCAGTGCAGCCACGGTCATGAGAATCGCGTACACCTGCATTTTGTATCATCCTTCCCAAAATTATTTGCTGTAAGAACGGAAATATTATAGCAAAACGCCAGCAAAAAGGCAAGTAAAAGGACGTATCCCGGCCGAAAAAAGCCGAAATACGTCCTTCTTTTATATTCGTTTCAGAAAGAAGCAATTAGTACTGACGGCCCCAGTATACCATATGCTTGGCGGGCTTGCCGCAGCACACGCACACGTCGTCCAGATGCTCCTCCTCAAAGGGGATGCAGCGGGACTTGACGCCTCCGGTCTCTTCCTTCAGCTTGTCCTCACAGGCTGCGTCGCCGCACCACATGGCCTTGATAAAGCCGGGCTTATTGGCGGCGATGTCCAGGAACTCCTCGTGAGTGTGGGCCACAAAGGTCTTGTCATGAAGGTTCTGGAGAGCACGCTCATACATACCGTCGTGAACAGCCTGCAGCAGCTCGGGAATCTTGGTCTCCAGTTCATCCAGAGAAACAAAGATCTTCTCGCGGTTGTCGCGGCGCACCAGTACACACTGGTTCTTTTCCAGATCCTTGGGTCCGATTTCCAGACGGAGGGGCACGCCCTGCATCTCATACTGGCTGAACTTCCAGCCGGGGGACTGCTCGCTGTCGTCCAGCTTGATGCGGAACTGCTCACCCAGACGATCTGCCAGCTCACGGCTCTTTTCCAGAACGCCGGGCTTATGCTGTGCGATGGGCACGATGACTACCTGAATGGGCGCAATACGGGGCGGCAGTACCAGACCGTTGTCGTCGCCGTGTACCATGATGATGGCGCCGATCATACGGGTGGAAACGCCCCAGCTGGTCTGATGCGGGGTCTGAAGGGTATTGTCGCGGCCAGTGAAGGCAATGCCGAAGCTCTTGGCGAAACCGTCGCCGAAATAGTGGCTGGTGCCGCCCTGGAGAGCCACACCGTTGTGCATCATGGGCTCAATGGTATAGGTGGCCTTTGCACCGGCGAACTTCTCCTTCTCGGTCTTTTTGCCGGTCACAGCGGGAATCGCCAGAGTCTCGCGGTAGAAGGCCTCATAGATTTTCAGCATCCGCATGGTCTCTTCCTGAGCCTCTTCTGCGGTCTCATGCATGGTGTGGCCTTCCTGCCACAGAAACTCGGAGGAACGCAGGAAGGGACGGGTGGTCTTTTCCCAGCGAACCACGCTGCACCACTGGTTGTACAGCTTGGGCAGATCGCGCCAGGACTTGATGACCTTCTGATAGTGCTCACAGAACAGCACCTCACTGGTGGGGCGCACGCACAGGCGCTCTGCCAGCTCTTCCTGGCCGCCATGGGTAACCCAGGCCACCTCGGGGGCAAAGCCCTCTACATGGTCCTTTTCCCGCTGGAGCAGGCTCTCGGGGATAAACAGGGGCATGTACACATTCTGTACGCCCACTTTCTTGAACCGGGCATCCAGATCCTTCTGGATGTTTTCCCAGATGGCGTAGCCATAGGGCTCAATGACCATGCAGCCCTTGACGCTGGAATAATCCATCAGCTCCGCCTTTTTCACGATATCGGTATACCATTTGGAGAAGTCCTCGTCCATGGACGTGATAGCTTCCACCATTTTTTTCTGCTGTGCCAAAGCAATCGCTCCTTATTGATAAAATGCGAGGGCTTCCCCCGTGGAATCAGTCCTCTTTTTTGTTGCCCGTAAAACGGTTCAGGCAGAAAATGAGAATGAAGATCAGCACCATTACGATGAAGATGCCCAGCATTCCCTTGCCCATCAGTTCCAGTGCGCTCATAATGTCCTCCGTCTGGACCGGACCCAGCGCGCTGTCAAATGCCTTTGCCAGAGTGTTCAAAATCATCCATTTCATATTACATCAACCCCCAGATTCTTGCCAGAGACAGGATGATGCCGCCTGCAACCACAGAGCCGATCTGACCGGCCACATTGGCGCCCACGGCGTGCATGAGCAGGTGGTTCTGATTGTCCTCTTTCAGCGCCATCTTCTGAATCACACGGGCGCTCATGGGGAAGGCAGAGATACCTGCGCCGCCCACCATGGGATTGATCTTCTTCTCCCTGGGCAGGAACAGGTTGAGAATCTTGGCAAATACCACGCCGCCAATGGTGTCGAAAATAAAGGCCACCAGGCCCAATGCCATAATCAGCAGGGTGCCCCAGTTGAGGAACATATCCGCCTGCATCTGGAAGGCAATGGTAATGCCCAGGAAAATGGTAATCAGGTTTGCCAGCGGTCCCTGTGCCGTCTGGGACAGGGTTTCCAGCTTGCCGCACTCACGGATCAGGTTGCCGAACATGAGGAAGCCCACCAGTGCAACGGAGGAGGGGGCAATCAGGCCGGCAATGAGGGTTACCACGATGGGGAACAGAATCTTGGTGGTGCGGGAAACGGACTGGGGATTATAGGGCATCCGGATCTGGCGCTCTTTTTTGGTGGTAACCAGACGGATGGCCATGGGCTGGATAATGGGGACCAGCGCCATATAGGAATATGCCGCAACCGCAATTGCGCCCATATAGCTGCTCTGCAGCTGCTGGGAAACAAGAATGGAGGTAGGACCGTCTGCCGCACCGATGACACCGGCACTCATGGCGTCCTTCAGCGGAAAGCCCAGCAGGACTGCCAGCAGGACCGTGAAGAAAATGCCGAACTGTGCAGCGCCGCCGAACAGCAGCATTTTGGGGTTGGAAAGCAGCGGGCCAAAATCGATCATGGCGCCGATACCCACAAACAGCAGAAGCGGGAAGGCTTCAGAAGCTTCGATACCGTGCTCAAACAGCCACTGCACAATACCGTTTTCCCCCAGCACACCGGGAAGAGGCAGGTTGACCAGAATAGCGCCGAAGCCCATGGGCAGCAGCAGCGCAGGCTCAAAGTCCTTTTTGATGGCCAGCCAGATCAGCAGGCCGCCGATGAGCCACATAATCAGCATGTTCCAGTGCTGAACCATGTACACAACGCCGTCGGTCAGGAATGAAAAATCACTCAACAGGTTTAACTCTCCTTTGTTGATAAAATTAGCGGCCGCAGCCGCTGGAATCCTTCTTATTATACCGGTTCATTCTCAGGATTTCAACCGGGAAACAGAGCTTTCGGCACAATTTCTTTTTGTGCCAACAACGCAAAAATCCGCTGCGGCCCCCCAATATCAGGGGCCACAGCGGACCAAATGTCCTTCGGACAGAGGATCAGACGTGATCTTCGATGTACTTAACCAGCTCACCGACGGTCTTGATGTTCTCAATCTCGGTGTCGGGCACTTCGATCTCAAACTCATCCTCGATGGACATCAGAAGGTCTACCACGTCCAGAGAATCTGCACCCAGGTCCTCGGTGATGGTGGTGTCGTTGGTGATGGTATCCTCTTCCACGTCGAACTGCTCGCTGAGGATTGCCTTTACCTTCTCAAATACCATAATCAGTTGCCTCCTTTGCCTAATAGTCCAAAGCGGCTCTGTTTTTCAAAGCTGCTCTGGCAGGATACCTATGGACAAATCACGACCGAATGTGCTACAATCCAGACAGTTTCTTTCCCCTGTCTGTACATGGCAGCGGGCGGATTTGCGCTTTCCATATCAAAATATTATTAGCAAAAAGAGCCTTTGTCAATATCAAATTGAAAAATATTGTGTTTTTTTCCGGTTGTTTTTAGTAACAAAGGAGGGATTTGTAGAATGTGCATAAAATCTTCTGACAAATTTGCGGTTATCGGCCATCCTATTGGTCACACCATGTCCCCATTTATCCACAGCCGTCTATTTCATCTTTCCGGAAAAGCGGCTCCGGAGTATCAGTCCATGGACATTGCCCCTGAGGACCTGGCGGATTCCATGTCCCGGCTGAAACAGCTGCGGGGATTGAATATCACGATTCCTCACAAACAGGCCATTCTTCCTCTGCTGGATGCATGCAGTCCCCAGGCGGCGGCTTTTGGTTCTGTCAACACCGTTTCCATGGAAAACGGAATTGCCACAGGCTATACCACCGATGGCATCGGCTGTCTCAAAGCACTGGAAGCCACAGGAATTTCCCCAAAAGGCCGGTGTCTGCTTCTTGGCAGCGGCGGAGCGGCCCGGGCCATTGCCTTTGCTTTTACGGAAGTTTGCGACACCCCTGATCTGACTTTTGCCGTGCGGGAAGAAAGCCTCGAAAAAGCCCGCGAACTGTGCGCTTCTCTGGCCCTGTACGCCGAGAAACTGGGAAAAAAAGGAAACTATACGGCAATCCCTTATTCTTTGCTGGAAAGCCGTACAGAGGCCTGTTTAAACAAACTGAGCTATGATCTGCTTCTCAACTGCACCAGTGTGGGAATGTATCCCCATACAGACCGGTGTGCCGTTTCGGAAACCGTCATTTCCCGCTGCGGCGCCGTTTTCGACGCGGTGTACAATCCTCACGACACCCTGCTGCTGAAAACTGCCCGAAAGCTGGGAATTCCGGTGGTCCACGGTATGGCCATGCTGGTCTGGCAGGCAGCTGCTGCCCATGAAATCTGGTATGGCGCCTCATTCCGTCCGCAGGACATGGCGCAGTTGACACAGGAGGCCGCTGAGGAAATGGAGCGGCGGTTCCGGGAGGAAGCCAAATGAAAGAAAATCTGATTTTGTGCGGCTTTATGGGCTGCGGAAAAACCACCGTCGGACGCCGTCTGGCTGCTCTTTCCGGGCGGGAACTGGTGGATATGGATGCCTATATCGAAAAAGAGCAGGGGAAAACCGTACGGGAAATCTTCGCTGCTCTGGGCGAAAGCGCTTTCCGGCAAATGGAGACGGATGCTGCCCGGGCACTTTCTCAGAAAAACGGGCTGGTCATTGCCAGCGGCGGCGGTACGGTACTGAATCCGGAAAATGTCCGCCTGCTCCGTCAGAGCGGTAAAATCCTGCTGCTGGACGTTCCGCTGGCAGCTTTGCAGGAGCGGTTGAAATCCGACACCCAGCGCCCGCTGCTTCAGCGTCCGGATCGCCGGGAATTTATTGCGGAGCTCCACGCCAAACGGATGCCCCTGTATGAAGCCGCCGCTGATCTGGTGATTCCCGCCGGTGCTCCGGGTATTGTGGTGGCCAGACGGATTTTGGAACTGCTGGGAGAACAGGAGGAGACCTAATGAAAGATGTTGTGAGTATCAGCGGAGCAGACGGCCCCACCGCAGTTTACATTGCACGAAAGCCCCGCAGAAAAACCGGAAAACAGACCTACGGACAGATCCTGATTTCCGCCGGATTGCTATTGACGGGCATCTGCCTGCTTTTGAAATGCATCTCCCGTCTCTGGAAAAAACACTGACCAAAATGGCTGCCGGAAAAACCTCCGGCAGCCATTTCTGCGCTGTGATGCGTTTTCAGTTTTCCGACAGGGTACTTTCCAGTTCCCGCAGCCAACGGGCAGATTCCAGCATACAGCCCAGCTGGTCGGAGGTTCCGTAGTGCTCGATGGTAAAGATGCCATTCCATCCCTTTTTCAGCAAACGGGTAACAATCTCCCCCACCGGCAGACAACCGCTTCCTACTGCACAGGCATACATGGCTCTTCCGGAAACAGTCAGCTTTGGCTCTTCGTCCCCATGATACAGCCAGGTACGGTCCTTACAGTGAATTCCCTGCCGAATCCAGGGTTTCAGCTCCTCATAAGCTTCCAGCACGTCCTCCTCGCTGTACAGAAAGTTACCTGTGTCAAACACGCAGTGAAGACCCGGCACGTTTTCCAGAAACCATTTCAGCCCCTGACAGGTGGAAAAGGTCGCGATTTTGTCGTCATAGTCCTCCATGCCCACATGGATTCCCTTTTCCGAAGCACAGGCACAGAGGGTTTCCAGTCCTTTTTTCATATTGGCCAGATGGGTTTCCCGGTCCTCCCCTTCCCGAAGAAATCCGGGAATGATGAGGATTTCCGAACACCGGCAATCCCTCGCCGCTGCAATCATCCGGGAAATACCGGGGGAATCCGGTTCCCGGCCAAAATCCCCATAACAGCACAGGCGGGTCACTGCCAGCCCTGCTTTGTCCAGCAGAGAGAGCAGCTCCTCTCCCGACTCCTCCACGTCGGTCAGGTTCACCTCTACTCCTGAAATCCCCGCTTCTCGGGCCAGACGGCAAATGTGCGCCAACGGCAAGCCCGTCTGATCGGCAGCCTCCCGGATATGATCGTAAAATACAGACAGTTTCAAGCTTCCTCCAACCCTTCTCGTTCCTCTTCTTTTTCAATACCGCAGTAACCCTTTAAAAATGGCCTGAAGACAATCTCCTCAGGCCATTTTCCTATGATGTAAAAAAAACTGCTTATGCCTGTTCCGGCACCGTTTGCAGCTGCGGCCCACAGTCTGCGGAATCAGGACATATATTATATATAACGCCTTCTTTGGAAACCATGGAAATCGGCACCGAAGGAACCATCCGATGGATGGTATCCACAAAGCCGTTGATCGGCACTTCTGCCATTCCGGTCACCACATGAATCGCGCCCACCTGTTTGATGAAGCCCACTGCAATTAGGGCTGCGTCATCGTGGAAAAACACCGTCATTTCCGCTTCTGCGTTGCGGGCGGTCTGTCTCAGATATTCCAGCTCTTCACTAGCTTCCACAGTGCCCAATCCCGCAGCAGCCGGCTGTACACACAGCACCTGAAGCTCCGTTTCGTGAGAATCCGCCAGCTTCCGTCCGGTACGAATCAACCGGTCACAATCTTTTTGACCCGTGACGCAAACCAGAATGGCTGTGCGTTTCGGCGGTGTTTGTTTCCTTTTTTTCAATGAAAAATCCTCCTTTCTTTCCCGTTTGCCGCTTCCGTGTTTGAAAAGAAGAGAGGCAAAGGGATGAATAAAAATACGCGTGTTTTCGTGTAAATTCCCCAACCTAAGTATATTCTTTTCGCTACATTCTATGGTAACTAACCATGTCTATATTGTTAATAAAGTATGAACACGGAAAAAAGGAGCCGATAGCATAATCGGCTCCCTTATCATAGCGTTGCTCCTCAGCGAAAACGGGAGCAGGCTTATTTTTCTTCTTTCATCAGCAAGGAGAGGGGGTCCACCCACTCTTCTCCCTGACGGATTTGCAGATGGAAATGGGCAGCTTCCGCTGACTCCATGGGACAGACATCCACCAATCCGATTTCCTGTCCGGCCTTTACGGTGTCTCCCTTTTTCACTGTGATTTTTTCCCCAAGGCCGCAATACCAGGCCTCCACATTGCCGTGGGTAATCACCACCACATGGCCCAGCAGCGGATCTTCTGCCACATCCTTGACGGTTCCCTCTGCCATGGCTTTCACGGCTTCTCCGGCCTGCGCTTCAAAATCCACGCCGTTATGAACCCGCCAGTCTTTCATGGTTTCGGAATACACCGGTTCTCCCTTACTGAACCGGTTCAGCACCTTCTGGCCCACAGGGAAATCCAGAGAAACCGGCCGGGGAGTGGGTTCCGCGGTGGGAGAAGGCGAAGGGATTTCCGTCTCAGAAGAAGCCACGCTGCCCGCCACGGCCTGGTTGTCGTCCTCCGGCTCCGGTGTGGGCAGTTCAATGGATTTGGAGGGAGTTTCGGTGATGGAAACTTCCGAACCGGTATCCAGCGGTTCCTGTACGACGCTGTCATAGGCAGCCCATGCAGCAACGCCGATGGCAATAAGACAGATGCCCGCGGCCACTGCAAATCCCCTGGACTGTCTGTTCTTTTTCTGGGAAGAATAGTCGGTGTGTTTATTTTTCATCATTTCGTCAGACCTTTCCGCGCCTTTCCGGAAAACCCAGGAAAAACCGGTGACCGAAGGGACAGGCGCATGTTCAAAATGTTTCACACCTATTCTGGCCCGTTTCGCAAAAAATATTCGCCGGACAAAATGAAAAAGGACCGGGCGAACCGGTCCTTTTTCTAGCTTGAGGGGTATATTGAGGAGGGTAGAACATGTATCCAAGAATGGTGCGGCTCCATCTGAATACAGTTATATTATAGATAAGCTGCACAGATTAGTTGTGAATATGTTATTAATATTTCTTGAATTTTCGGCGGGCTTCGGAAATATTTCAAACAAACGTTTGTGTTTTTTGAAATTTTATGATATACTTTAGGAAAATAGAAGAAGTCTGCTTTGCTGAATTTCCGGTGAAGCATTTTGATGCATTTTGTAAAAGACAGGAGGCTTTCGCGTATGAAAAAGCTGACCAAAAGCCAACAGAAAATATATGACTTTTTGCGGGAGCAGGCCAAATACGGCGTTCCCCCCTCTGTCCGGGAAATCTGTGCCGCTACCGGCCTGAAATCCACCTCCACTGTTCACGCCCATCTTCGCACGCTGGAGGAACTGGGCTACATTTCCCGCCAGGCCGGACTGAACCGCTCCATTCGTATCGAAGGCACGGAAGAATCCACACAGGTGCCCATTCTGGGCCGTGTAACTGCAGGTATGCCCATACTGGCGGTAGAAGAGATTCAGGGGTATTTGCCGTTTTCCAGCAATCACGCAGCGGGAAAAGAGCTTTTTGCTCTTCATGTAGACGGCATGAGCATGGTGAACGCCGGTATTCTGGACGGAGACTATGTGATCGCGGAAAAAACGCCTACGGCCGATGACGGCGAGATTGTGGTGGCCATGATCGACGATGAAGCAACCGTCAAGCGTCTGTATCGGGAAAAGGACTGCATTCGCCTTCAGCCGGAAAATCCGGATTTTGAACCCATTTACTCCAAAGAGGTTTCCGTTCTGGGAAAAGTCATCGCTGTCCTGCGCTACTACTAAATTAACTTTTATAAAATCCCTGCCGGTTTATTGATCGAAACCGCAGGGATTTTTCTTTATCCTATTTTCCTGTATAACGAAGAAAACCAGCCTGACGGCTGGTTTTCGCTTTGGCTCCCCAAGTTGGACTCGAACCAACGACCCTGCGATTAACAGTCGCATGCTCTACCGGCTGAGCTATTGAGGAATATTCATGTTGGCGTCTTTCTATCGTCCCAGGCCGTCTCCAGCCAAGTATTGTCGACATCAACGAGCTTAACTTCTGTGTTCGGG
>CAJMOI010000050.1 GCA_905215105.1 uncultured bacterium | reverse complement strand
GCACCTGTGTGTGCGCCCACCGTTTTTTGTCGGGTGCAGGCTTGCGGGCGGCTGATAGCCGCCCCTACAATGGCGGTTTTTCGGGTCTATCTGTAGGGGCGCATATCATGCGCCCGCTGCCAAAGGTCAGCACCCGGTTTCCTGTAGGGGCGCACCTGTGTATGCGCCCGGTTGATGACGGCCGGTATGAAGAAGGGGAATGCGCCGTACAATATAGGAAAGCTCCCGGTTTTGTTTGACAGATTCCCCGGGAGAGAGTATCATCAAGAAGAGAGTAAACGGCTTGCAAGCCTGATTTCAATGATAGAACAGCCCAGGAGGAATTTTTTCATGCGTATCGAGACTTTATTCAGCGAGCTTTCCTGCACTTTGCCTCAGGAGCTTTCCCCCGAAACGGAAATCACCGGCGTGGTGTACGATTCCCGGAAGGTGATTCCCGGCTGTGCCTTTGTCTGCCTTCGGGGTGCAAAAGCGGACGGCCACCGCTTTGCCCAGCAGGCAGCTGAGCAGGGCGCGGCGGTCATCGTGGCGGAAGAGCCGGTAGACTGCTCCGCATCGGTGGTGGTGATTCCCGATACCCGCTATGGCCTTGCGGTGCTCAGCGCAGCCTGGTTCGGACATCCTGCCCGGGAAATGAAGGTCATCGGCATTACCGGCACCAAGGGAAAGACCACCTCTTCCTATATGATTCACGCCATTCTGGAAGCAGCCGGTCACAAAACCGGTCTGATCGGCACCATTGGCGCGGTGATTGACGGAAAAGTGACCCCCACCGCCAACACCACCCCGGAATCCTATGAGGTACAGCGGATTTTCCGGGACATGGTCACCGCGGGCTGTGAATACTGCGTCATCGAAGCCTCTTCCATCGGCCTGAAAGCCCACCGGGTTTCCGGCTTTACCTTTGATACCGGGCTGTTCACCAACTTTTCCCCCGACCATATCGGCGGCGATGAACACGCAGACATGGACGAGTATCGCCGCTGTAAGGCCATGCTGTTCCGTCAGTGCCGCACCGGCATCATCAATATCGACGACCCCAGCTGGCAGGGCATCATCGAAGGCCATACCTGCGAAATCAAGACCTACGGCTTTTCCAAAGAAGCCCAGCTCCGGGCGGAAAACGACCACCTGATTTCCCGCCCCGGCTATCTGGGGGTTCACTTTGACGTAAAGGGCGAAATGGAGTTCCCGGTGGATGTGGATATCCCCGGAAAATTCAACGCCTATAACGCATTGGGCGCCATTGCCGTGTGCCATCATCTGGGCATTTCACAGGAAGCCATGCAGAAGGGGCTGGACACGGTGAAGGTCAAGGGCCGGGTGGAGCCGGTGAAGGTTCCCGGCCATTATACCCTGCTCATCGACTATGCCCACAACGCCGTGAGCATGGAGAGCATTCTGGAAACCCTGCGGGAATATCACCCCAAGCGGCTTATCTGCCTGTTTGGCGCAGGCGGCAACCGGCCGAAAATCCGCCGGTATGAAATGGGAGAGGTCAGCGGCCGGATGGCGGACCTGTCGGTGATTACCGCCGATAACTCCCGCTTTGAAGACGTGCTGGATATTCTCAATGATATCAAAACCGGCCTTGCCAAAACCGACGGCAAGTATATCGAGATTCCCGACCGCCGGGAAGCCATTCGCTGGTGTCTGGAAAATGCCCAGGACGGCGACATTGTGGTGCTGGCGGGAAAGGGCCACGAGGATTATCAGGAGATTCAGGGCGTGAAGCACCCCTTTGACGAGCGGGTGGTCATTGCCGAGCTTTTGAAGGAAATGGGAAAGGAATGAGCGCCATGAAGCTGACAGCCGAACAGATTGTCAAAGCCTGCGGGGGAATCCTCCTTTGCGGCGACCCCAAGACCGAAATCACCTCTTTCAGCACAGACAGCCGGAGTATCCAGCCGGGCTGCCTGTTTGTTCCCATTAAAGGAGAGCGTACAGACGCCCATATTTATATTGAAGCAACCCTTGCGGCCGGTGCGGCGGGAACCTTTACCCAGCACCACACCGTCCCTGCGGGGGATGCCCATGTGTGGATTTATGTGGAGGACACCACCCGGGCTTTGCAGAAAACCGCAGCCTGGTACCGGTCACAGTTCCACATTCCCCTGGTGGGCATTACCGGAAGCGTGGGAAAAACCACGACCAAGGAAATGGTGGCGCTGGCCATGTCTTCCGCCTATCACACCATGCGCACCGAAGGCAACCAGAACAGCCAGATTGGCCTGCCGCTGACCATGTTCCGCCTGTCGGAAGAGGACGAGGCGGCGGTCATTGAGATGGGTATGAGCGAATTCGGGGAAATGGCCCGGCTGTCCGCCATTGCAAAGCCCACCATGGCGGTGATGACCAACATCGGCCTGTCCCATATCGGTCAGCTGAAAACCCAGGAGAATATATTAAAGGAAAAGCTCCACATCACCGACGGCTTTGGCCCGGAGAATGTGCTGATTCTCAACGGGGACGACCCGCTGCTGGCTTCGGTACAGGGCACGACGGATTTCCCGGTGATTTCCTACGGTCTGGGCGCAGACTGTGAGTACCGGGCGGAGGACATTGAAAACGACGAAACCGGCACGTCCTTTGTGCTGGTACATAAGGGGCTGCATCTGCCGGTGTTTGTCCCGGCCTTTGGCATTCATATGGTGTATAACGCTCTGGCAGCCGTGGCAGCGGCAGAAGCAGCAGGGGCAGACCCGGCAGCAGCTGCGGCGGCTCTTCGGGAATACAAACCGCTGGCAATGCGCCAGCAGCGGTATGAAGCCAACGGCCTGACGGTTATCGACGATACCTATAACGCCAGCCCTGACTCCATGATGGGCAATATCGATGTGCTGTGTTCCATGAAGGCCACCGGCCGCCGGATTGCGGTGTTGGCGGATATGCTGGAACTGGGAGACGTTTCCGTAGAAGCCCATCGGAGCGTTGGCCGCCGCTGTGCTCAGAAAAAAGTGGACATCCTGTATGTCATCGGTCAGGAAGCCGGAGAGATTGCCGTGGGCGCAAAAGAGCTGGCACCGGAGATGGACTGCCGGGAATTCATGGACAATGCTTCGGCGCTGGCGTCCCTGAAAGAAACCGTCCGAGCCGGGGATATTGTGCTGGTCAAGGGTTCCCGGGGAATGCACACCGACGAGATTGTCCACGGGCTGCTGTAACCAGTTTTCGAGAATTCATTCAGAAGAATATGAATAAATTGTAAATTAACCTTGTCGTATTCTTAAAAACCCGGGAAAATAGCCGTTTTTTCGGAAAAAACCGCCTTTCCAGCCTTGCATCTTTCGAATTTCTGTGATAAACTGTAACCAATTTGTTACTATTTGTAATGAATTTGTAATACCGAAACGGGTTCACAACAGATTATACCTGAAAATTCGAGATAGAAAAAAGCAAAGGGAAGGCGGTTTTTCCAATGATAAAGAAGGCATTGGCAGTACTGACCAGCGCCATGATTACGGTGTCGGCAGTATGTGCAGGCGGTATCTCCGCTTCTGCGGCCAGCGGCGCAACGGGCGTCGGTCTGGCGGAACATGCAATGGAAGCTTATTATGAGGACTGGTCCTATGTATACGGCGGTTCCAGTGAGGGCGCTGTGGACTGTTCCGGTCTGTTTGTTACTTATTATGGAGTCGGCGGCAACCGCACCAATCTGGTGGGTTCCGCTTCCGAAGTGGGTTACGTCAGCAACGGCATTCCCAGAATTCACGGTCTGGGCCTGTGGCAGCCCGGTCATGTCGGCATCTATGTGGGCGGCGGTATGGCTGTGGATGCCCGCGACGAAGCCAGTGACATGGTCTATCACAATGTTTCCTCCAAGAAGTGGCAGAAGTGGTTCAAGGTGGCAGGTGTGAATTACCCCACTACCGGCTGGCAGACCTTTGAGGGAAACCGGTACTATTATGAAAACGGTCAGTACATCGTCAACTGCACCCGTGTAATTGACGGTAAGACTTATACCTTTAACAGCAGCGGTATTGCAAACGGCGGTTCTGCCGCAACTTCGGATCAAATTGCACAGGCGGAAGCCAAGAAGGAAGCCGCTGCCGCAGAAAAGGCCGCTGCACAGGCTGCTGCTGCCGCTGCGGCTGAAAAGGCTGCCGAGGAAGAAGCCGCCGCCAAGAAGAAGGCGGAAGAAGAGGCTGCTGCCAAAAAGGCCGCGGAAGAGAAGGCCAGGAAGGAAGCAGAGGAAAAGGCCGCTGCCGAGAAAAAGGCTGCGGAGGAAGCTGCTGCCGCCAAAAAAGCAGCGGAAACTGCTGCAGCAGAGCAGGGAAGCCAGTTGGCCCAGACGCTGCTGACAGAGACGATTCCTCTGGAAGAAAAGAGTATGCCCCGAGTGAAGTCTGCGGTCCTGCCTCAGGTGGAACAGACGGTAGAGGCCGGAGCAGGCATGACCACCGCAGTGGTGGCTGCTGCCCTGATGCTCACCGGCGCGATCTTCTTTGTCATGTTTAAAATCAAGACTACCGGACAGATTCTGATGGTGAAAACCGGCCAGCTGCGCCGTGCTGCCACCAGAATGGAAATCCGTCTGGCGAAAAAAGCCAGAAATGCCCCGAAGCATTTCCGGAAAAAGTAAGGAAATTGATATACCAGCGATAGGAAACGCCGTGTATTGTGAGAATCAACAATACACGGCGTTATTTTTGGTTTCTATGCGCATATGGGCTAAGAGGAATATCTGCTATACTATATTTGTAAGCAATAGGAGTTACCAACAGCCATGGATGGAAGGTGGGATTGGCCCCATGAACCGAAAGTTTTTGCAAAAAAGGAATCTTTGACAAAATCAAAAAGGTGGGGTGGATATGAAAATCCGCAGCTTTTTCCAGACTTTCAGAGCCCCCGGTATTGTCACCGCAGTGCTGGCGTTTTTTCTGGGGATTTCCTATATCGACGAAGTGGTGCCTTCCACAGGAGCCGGCGGCTTCTTTCAGTATAAAATCGGCTTCCTGTTTCCCTGGCTGACGGTCTATTCCAATACCGGAGACCGAAGAAGCACCTTTGATTTGCTTTTTAGCGGCAACGAAGGTGTATATATGAATCTCCTCGGGCTGGTGCTGTATGTCATTTTGGTGCTGCTGATCGGGCTGCTGGTACAGATGCTGTATGACCGCGTTGGCAGACGGAATCCTCAAGCCGGCAAAGACCGGAAAGCACCTTCCAATATCTGAATTGGCTTTTGTAAGGGCCTGTCACGGATTGGTTTCTGTGGCAGGCCCTTTTTCTGCGGTTCACAATTTGTTGATGGTTTTTTGGGGAGTTTTCCAAAGAATTGTAAATTTACACCCGGTTTTCGTTGACTTTTGCGGTATTATGGCCTATAATATTTTCTGTTACGCTTGTCTATTTGCAATTTGACCGGAAAAGGGACATCGGTTTTTTGGAAGGCCAGCAGATGCGGCGACGAAATAGGGGATGGGTGTCCCTGAAAAAATTGGAGGATATGTGCATGAAGCGAGTACCCAAGGCAGTGTTTTTCATTGTCGCGATTCTCATTCTGCTTTTGACATATACGTCGATCTTTGGCGTGTACGGACAGAATGGCGATAATAAAATCACGTACATCAAAGGCGCGGGAGATATCCGCTGGGGTATCGATATCCGCGGCGGCGTGGAAGCAACGTTTGTTCCGGCAGACGGTGTGGATGCGACGGATGAGCAGCTCAGCTCTGTGGAAGAGACCATCAAGCTGCGCCTGCTGAACAACAATGTAACCGACTATGAGCTCTATACGGATACGTCCAATGACCGGATTATTATCCGTTTCCCCTGGAAGAGCGACGAGGCCGACTTCAACCCTGAAGAGGCCATCGAAGAGCTGGCCGCAACGGCAGAGCTGACCTTCCGCGAGGGTATGGAGTATGAAACCCAGGAGCTGGATGAAAACGGCAACACCATGTATAAGACGCCTACCGGCACCACGAAGGAAAACGTCATTCTGGAAGGTGACGATGTGGTTTCTGCAGAAGCCAAGTCCTATCAGGATCAAACCACCGGTACCGTGAAATATCTGGTTGAACTGAAGTTCAGCGAAGATGGCGCCAAAAAGTTTGCGGATGCTACCAGCGAACTGGTTGGCAAAACCATTTCCGTGTGGATGGATGACGTGATGATCTCCTATCCCACTGTGGAATCCGCCATTACCGAGGGTGAATGCACCATTACCAGTGATTCCTTTACTGCTGCCACCGCTACCGAGCTGGCACAGAAGATCAACGCCGGTGCCCTGCCCTTTACCCTGAAAACCGACAGCTTCGGCACCATCAGCCCCACGCTGGGTGAGTCTTCTCTGAACGCCATGACCATGGCCGGCATCATTGCCTTTGCGCTGGTGGCCGTGTTTATGCTGATTATGTTCCGTATGCCCGGCTTTGTGGCTGTGATTGCACTGGCAGGTCAGGTGGCGCTGTCCCTGATTGCAGTGTCCGGTTATTTCCCGGCTTTCCCCAGCTTTACCATGACCCTGCCCGGTATCGCCGGTATTATCCTGTCTATCGGTATGGGCGTTGACGCAAACATTATTACCGCTACCCGCATTAAGGAAGAGCTGTGGCTGGGCAAGACCCTGGACGGCGCCATCGAAAAGGGCAACGAGAGCAGTTTCTGGGCCATTTTCGACGGCAATATCACCGTGATTATCGTTGCTGTGATTCTGATGGCAGTATTCGGACCCAGCAATATCCTTTCCGTAATCTTCGGCGCCTCTACCACCGGCTCCATTTATTCCTTTGGTTATACGCTGCTGATTGGCGTGATCGGCAACTTTATCATGGGCGTGACGGCAACCCGACTGATGACCAAGTCTCTGTCCCGGTTCAAGCTGCTGCGCAATAAGTGGCTGTTTGGAGGTGCGAAAGAATGAAAAAGTTCAACATCAAATTCTATCAGCACCGGAAGATTTACATTCTGATTTCTCTGGCAATTTTTGCAGTGGGTCTGCTGTTTAACCTGATCGGCGGCGTGGAGCTGGATATCAACTTCCGCGGCGGCGCTCTGGTACAGTATTCCTATACCGGTGAGGTGGATCAGGAAACGGTGGAAGAGGCCGTGGAAACCGCCATTGGCAAGTCCGTTGAGGTCACCATTACCGACGGTATCGGCGGTACAGAGAGCGGAAGCGTCAACACTCTGAATGTTTCCCTGTCCGGCAGCGACGGAATCTCTCTGGATGAACAGAAGGCAATTGCTTCAGAGCTGTCCAAGGCCTATCCCGATTCTGAATTTGACGTGATGCAGTCCAGCTCTGTGCCTCCCACCATGGGTGCAAAGTTCTTTGCCAAGTGCCTGGTGGCAGTTGCACTGGCAGCTGTATTGCTGGTCATCTATGTGGCCCTCCGTTTCCGCAAAATCGGTGGTATGTCCGCTGGTGTGATGGCAGTGGTGGCATTGCTTCACGACGTATTGATGGTATACTTCACCTTTGTGGTTTTCCGGTTCCCCATCGACGATAACTTCATCGCCGTGGTGCTCACCATTCTGGGTTACTCTCTGAATGATACCATCGTGGTCTATGACCGTGTGCGTGAAAACCGCAAGATTATGGGACCCAAGGTGGAATATGAGCTGCTGATGGATACCAGTATCAACCAGACGCTGACCCGTTCCATCTATACCTCTGTTTGCACCTTCCTGGCTGTTACAGTGGTATTCATTGTGGGTTCTGTATACGGACTTTCTTCCGTTACCACCTTCGCACTGCCCATGATGATCGGTATTGTCACTGGCTGTTACTCTTCTGTTTGCCTGGCTGGTCCTCTGTATGTGATGTGGCAGAACCACAAGCAGAAGAAGCGCGAGGCCCAGAAGGCATAAAGCGTCATCGGTTTTTCCAAAATATTCAACAGAAAAGGGCGTGGTTTTTCCGCGCCCTTTTTGTCGTTTCCACGTTTCCCGGCTCCGGGTATTTACAATCCGGAGAAAATCTTCTATAATAATACAGTTAATCAATCGAAAACTGCTGTCAGGGCAGTTGGGGGAATTCCCATCAAATACAGAAACGCTGAGGTAGAGGAATATGCTGCAATTTGAAGAAGTCAAGCAGGCGCTGGTAGATTTGGAGCCGGAGCTCCGGGAACTGGCAGACGCACTGGGACTGGAAAAGACCAAGGAAGAAATTGAAAAGCTGGAGCAGCAGGCCGCGGCTCCGGGGTTTTGGGATGATCTGGAAAACACCCAGAAGGTGCTTCAGCGTACCAGTTCGCTGAAAGCCAAAGTGGAAAATTACAATAAACTGTGCGGTCACTACGACGACGCCATGGCACTGGCGGAGATGGGCGACGAGGCCGAGGACCTGTCCGTTCTGCCGGAAGCCCAGGAAGAGCTGGAGAACTTCAAGAGCCAGCTGGAGGCCATGCGCCTGACTACCCTGCTCACCGGAGAGTATGACAGTAAAAATGCCATTTTGACCTTCCATGCAGGCGCCGGCGGAACGGAAGCGCAGGACTGGGCAGAAATGCTGTACCGGATGTACAACCGCTGGGGCGAGCGCCACGGCTTCCAGGTAAAGACCCTGGACTATCTGGACGGTGAAGAAGCCGGTCTGAAAAGTGCTTCCGTACTGATCGAGGGTGAAAATGCTTACGGCTTTTTGAAGAGCGAAGCAGGCGTTCACCGTCTGGTCCGGGTGTCTCCCTTTGACTCCTCCGGACGCCGTCACACTTCTTTTTCTTCTCTGGAAGTCATGCCGGAAATCGACGATACCATCGAGGTGGAGATCGATCCCGCAGACATCAAAATGGACGTGTACCGTGCCAGCGGCGCCGGTGGACAGAAGGTTAACAAGACCTCTTCCGCTGTCCGACTGACCCATATCCCCACCGGCATTGTGGTGGCCTGTCAGGTGGAGCGCAGCCAGTATCAGAACCGTGACGTGGCTATGCGTATGCTGAAATCCAAGCTGATTGAAATCAAAGAGCGCGAGCATCTGGAGAAAATCAGTGACATTAAGGGCGAGCAGAAGGAAATTGCCTGGGGCAGCCAGATTCGCTCCTATGTGTTCATGCCCTATACGCTGGTAAAGGATCACCGTACCGGCTATGAGTCCGGTAATATCAATGCAGTGATGGACGGCGATCTGGACGGTTTCATCAATGCCTATCTGAAGGCCGGAAGCCTAAACGCCATTACGGAAGAGATTGACTAATTTTCTCAAAGCAGCCTGTGAAAAGCAGGCTGCTTTTTTTGTGCTGAAAGAGAGGGGCTTTCCTTTGGCAATTCGGCGGAAGATTGGATATTGTCAGAATTGGGAAACTGTGTTACAATGAAACTGTTTAGGAAGGGCACAATCGCCCTTTCTTTTTTGCGAAAGAAGGAGAGATTGGATAGATGAAAGGGAAAATTGCCGCTTTTTTTGGAACACAGGACCTGACGCAGGGAAGCCCCATGCGGGGGTTGATTCAGTTTTCCGTGCCGCTGCTTATTGGCAATCTGGCACAGCAGCTTTATAATACCGTGGACTCCATTGTGGTGGGAAAATATGTGGGCGATAATGCACTGGCAGCCGTAGGCGCCAGCGGACCGCTGCTCAACCTGCTGCTGGTGCTGTTTATGGGCATTGCCACCGGCGCTACCATCATGGTTTCTCAGTATTTTGGCGCAAGACAGCAAGACCTGCTGTCCACTACCGTGGGAAACACCATTACTCTGACGGTGATTTCGTCGATTTTCATTATGATTCTGGGGCCGCTGATTACCCATCCGCTGATGTCCCTAATCAATACGCCGGCGGAAATTTATCAGGATTCCTGCAATTATCTGATTATCATTTTCCTTGGAATTATCGGCACTGCCGGATATAACATTCTGGCTGGTGTCCTGCGTGGTTTGGGCGATTCCTTTATGCCGCTGGTCTATCTGGTGATTGCCTGTCTGTTGAATGTTGTGTTGGATTTACTCTTTGTAGTTGTTTTTCATTGGGGCGTGGCCGGTGTGGCCATTGCTACCAGCATTTCACAGATCGTTTCCGGCATTCTCTGTCTGATTCGCCTGCTGAACATGAAGGAGATTGTGGTGGTTCCCCTGTCTTCTCTGCGGCTGCACAAAGAGCTGGTGCTGCGGCTGACCAAATTGGGCGTTCCTTCCGGACTGGCACAGGCCATTTTCTCATTGGCCGCTATCGTGGTACAGTCCCTGACCAACAGCTTTGAGACGGCCGTGATTACCGCCAGTATTATCGTGATGCGAGTAGACGGCTTTGCCATGATGCCCAACTTCACTTTTGGTACGGCCATGACTACTTATTCCGGACAGAACATCGGTGCAGGAAAAATCGATCGGGTTCACGAGGGCACCAAAGCCGGTATGAAGCTGGGATTGATTGTCTCCACTATGCTGACCATTCTGATTCTGCTGTTCGGACGGATTCTCATGGGCTGGTTCACCAATACCCAGTCCATCATTGATCTGGGATTCCACATGATGTGCATTCTGGCGGTGGGATATATCGCCATGTCCGTTACCCAGGGATTGTCCGGTGTCATGCGCGGAGCTGGTGATACCATGACGCCCATGTGGATTTCCTTTATCACTACGGTGGTCATCCGCGTCCCCATTGCCTATGGCATTGCGTTTTTGACCCGCAGCCCGGAACAGCCCGCAGGCAATCCCGACTGTCTGTATATTTCCCTGCTGGTTTCCTGGGTGCTGGGCGCGCTGATTACCTATTTCTGCTATCGCCGGGGAAAATGGAAGCACAAGGCCATCACGTCTGAAACAGAATAACATGAAAACAGGCCAACGCGGAAAACTTTCTGCGTTGGCCTGCTGCTTTGTCGGAATTTATTTCAGAATCCGGTGAAGAATCTGCTCTTTTTCTTTTTGAATGGCGGCGGAGTCCCAGTCATCCCGCTGGGCATCGATTCGGTTCCACACCGTCCACGCCTGATCCAGTGCGGCGGTTGCCTGCCGAATCTGTTCCTTATACCGCCGGGAAATGGCGCTGATTTCTTCCTGATACCGTTCATCGGTGCCGGGAGTCACCGCTGCTTTGTAGATATCCAGAATTTCGTCTCCTTCCCGGCTGGGGAAATGCTCGTGAGGGGCGGTGCTGTCAAACAGACAGATTCCCAGTTCCGGAATGACCACCATATCGGCGCTGTTGGGGTCAAAAGCGCAGCGGTATTCTTCTGTGTTCCATCCGGCTGCATTGGCCGCTGCCCGGATTTTTTTGAGGAAAGTGGATTTTCCCGTGCCGGGGCGGCCTTTGATAAAGATACGGCGGGGAATATCCGCTGTAATCTGGTCGATGACGTCCATGCTGCCGGAGTGGGTGGCGGCACCCAGAAAACGAAGGACGTTTTTTCCGGGTTCGGTTCCGGCTTTTCCGTCCAGAAGACCTTCCGCCGTTTCCGCGGCCAACTGATTCAACCGGTCAAAATCGGTTTCACCGATATAAATGGATTCCCACTGGTCATGAATGGGCAGTGCACGGGCAAAACACCGGTGAGACTCTTCCAGTGCCTTTTCCACCAGTCCATAGGAAGCGGTCAGCCGGTTCCCGTCCGAGTAAAGGGCATCCCACGGCCGCGGGAAAAAGACACCGACGGAACGTTCGGGAAGAATCAGTCCTTCCGGTGTACCATCCAGACTGTGCAATACCGTCCAAATCGGTTCATTCCGGCTGACAGCAGCGGTTTTGATTTGCGCCAACAGCTCTCCCGCTGACCGCTGAGGCCAGTTGCAGAGGATTTCCGTTTTCTGTAAAGGACCATAGCTTTCTTCATAGAAAGAAATATACCCCCGGGAGCTGTGGGAGCTGATAAAAAATGACAAACTGCGTTCCAAATTCCACACATCCTTCTTGTCAAAGTTACATCTTCAATCTATGGCAAAGAAGGCCGGAATATACACAAAAAAACGGCGCGGCCAACAGAAAACGGGT
>CAJMOI010000049.1 GCA_905215105.1 uncultured bacterium | reverse complement strand
TTCGGAACAGCAGGCCCTTCTGATTTTCGTTGATGACTACTTTTTTCATATGTATAACCTCCCGGAATTCAATTCGCGTGTCAGAGACCCGCCCACACCCGGCGGCTGAAACCTTAAGCACCGGAATTCAGAGGCGGAAAGCCCTGCTTCTGGCCACTGTTTTCCCTGTGCGGTATCCGGTTTCAGGCAAGGCCGGACACAGGCTGCCGGTATTTCCAAAAGGGAGAAACACCGACTGGGCCACTGACACTTTTCTCAGAAAAAGTGCCGTATGATACGGAGATTACCAAACCACTGGCACACATCTTTTTAGATGTGCGGTAGGATTCGAACCTACGATCTTGCGGAAATATCCGCGCCGTTTTCACGGCAGTACAGGCGCCGGCATACACGTTGGAAACTCCTTGTGCACCGCGGTGCGTTCATACACCTGCTTTGGCGTCCCTGTGGCTTTATTGTACCAGAGCCTTTCCGGAAAATCGTGGAAAAAAAGTTGCGAACTGATCTAGTAACGAAAAAACCGGAAGCATCCGCCTCCGGTTTTTTTAAGATTCACTCAGCCTATTGGATTTTGCAGCCCGCGCACCAGCATTTCATAGCAGGACGTTACCAGCCTTTCTGCCGGAAGGGATGGTTCCGCACACAGCCGAAAAGAAAGCGCGGCAAAAGCGCCTGTAAAGGCCATCAGCACTTCTTCCTCGGAATATGCGCCCAAAATTCCCTCTTCCTGTCCCAGCCGGGCCAGGTGCAGCATCAGCTGAGCGGTTTTCCGCTGCATCTGCTGAAAGAAGCCGGAAGGCTCCCGGGGTTTCCGGGGCATTCCCTGCACGCCAAAATAGGACAGCAGAAACCAGGTTTGATGATGGCTCCCCTGATGGTGCACTTCATATTCCAGCGCACTGCGGAGCTTTTTCTCAAAGCCCTGCTGCCGGTTGATGGCCTCGGTCATCTGGCGGAAATGTTCTTCCATGGTGTACCGAATGGTGGAGAGGAGGATTTCTTCTTTGGAAGAAAAATAATTATACAGGGTACCTTTTCCCAATCCGGCAGCTTCCGCAATATCGGAGGCTTTCAGCGCGTGAATTTCTGCGCCCTCCTGCAATAACCGGAGCACACCCTGATAAATGGCCAATTCCTTTTCCGATGGCATCAGGTTTCCTCCTCCCCTCTGTGCTTCATGGGACGGCGGTTGAAAACATCATAGAGACAGGGCACCACAAACAGCGTCAGCAGTGTGGCATAGAGCAGGCCGCCAATGGTGACAATGGCCAGCGGCTGTACCATATCCGCGCCGGAACCCATGCCCAACGCCATAGTGGACAATCCCAAAATGGTGGTGAGAGCGGTCATGAGGATGGGGCGCAGACGGGTTTTCCCCGCCAGAATCAGCGCGCCGTATTTGTCTATACCGCTTAGGCGCAGCTGGTTGACATAGTCCACAAACACGATACCGTTATTAACTACCACGCCGGAAAGAACTAGGAAGCCCAGCATGGCAATCATGCTCAGCTCCGTGCCTGTCAGAAGCAGTGCCAGCAGTCCGCCGGTAAAGACCAGGGGGATGGTAAACATCACGATAAAGGGAGACAGCAGGGACTGGAACTCCGCCACCATAATCAGATAAATGCACACCACAGCCAGCAGAATCATCAGCAGCATATCATTGAGGGTTTGCTGGATGGTCTCGTTTTCGCCGGCCAGCTCCACGGTGTAGCCCTCGGGGACATCAAAGGAAGCCAGCGCTTTTTCCACGTCCCGGCCTACCAGACCGATGTTGTGGCTGCTGTCCACCCCTGCGGAAACAGTCAGGGTGCGGGTCTGGTCCTGATGATTGATGGAAGAAAGGCTGTTTTCCATGGAAATCTCCGCCACTTCACTGAGGGGAATTTCCGTTTTCTCCCCGTCTTTGGTTACGGAAATCCGGTAGTCTTTCAGGGTGTCATGGGTCACGGAATCTCCGCCTTCCACCAACAGCACCGGATAGTCGTCGCTTCCCACTGTTAGGGTCGTGGCGGTGGTTTCGCCGGAAATGGCCTTAACCACTTCCTGATAGACCTGGGCTACTGTCAGCTGACAGGCCATGGCCTTTTCTTTATCCACCGTCACCTTGATCTCCGGTTCGGTTTCTTCCAGACCGTTGTCGATCTCCGTGGTTCCTTCGATACCTTCCAGCATTTCTCCCAAATCGGCCGCAAGAGCTTCCAGACCGTCCAGATCCGGTCCCTTGACAATCAGCTGCACGCCGGAACCGCCCAGCGCCGACAAATCCATGGAAGAACCGGAAGCCGTGACGGTGCAGTCCAGATCGGCTGTAGCAGCTTCGATTTCATCACCGATTTGCTGGCTGGTTTTGGAGCGCTCCTCTTCCAGCGTCACATAAATGGACATTCCACCGCCAGCCATGGACATCATTCCGCTGCTTTCCATGGCGGCCACACTGTCCACTCCTTCGATTTCCTGAATCCGCTTGGAAACTTCCGTGGCCATTTCCCGGGTCTCTTCCGTGGTGGCCTCGGCGGGCATTTCCATGGAAACACTCATTTGCAGGCTGTCCGTTTCCGGCATGAAAGCCGTTCCCATTAAGGTAGCCTGCCACAGGCAGAACACAAACAGCAGCAGGACTGCTCCCAGCACCACCGGCTTGAAACGCAGGGCGCCTTCCAGCAGTCTTCCGTAAAATGCGGCAAACCGGGCAAACAGCCCGTCTTTGGCTTCCGGCACCTTCCGCAGCAGACCGGAACTCATGGCCGGCACCAGCGTCAGCGCTACCAGCAAACTGGCCATCAGGGAATAGGCGATGGTCAGACCCATATCCGTAAAGAGCTGGCGGGTCATACCTTCGGTGAAGACGATGGGCAGGAACACACAGACCGTGGTCAGCGTTGACGAGAAAATAGCGCCCGCTACCTGCCCTGCTCCCTCCATAGCGGCTTTGGCGGGAGGAACCCCTTCGGCCCGGAGACGATAGGTATTTTCAATCACCACAATACTGTTGTCCACCAGCATACCCACGCCCAGCGCCAGACCGGACAGGGAGATAATATTCAGGGTTACGCCGCTAAAGTACATGAGTACCAGCGCAAAGGTCAGGCTGATGGGAATGCTCAAAGCCACCACCAGTGTGGGACGGATACTCCGCAGGAACAGAAGAAGGATTATCACGGCCAGCACGCCTCCCATGACCAGATTTTCCAGCACCGAATCAATAATAATATTGATATAGATGCCCTGATCCTGCATGGGCGTAATATGCAGCCCTTCATTTTCCGCACTGAGACGCTCCATGGTTGCCCGGATGGCATCGGAAACCTCTGTGGTGGAAGCGGTGCTCTGCTTCTGGAAAGAAAGGAGGATGCCGTCATTGCCGTTGATTTTGGCGTACATTTCGCCGCTGTTATCGGTCATTTCCACATCCGCCACATCCTGAAGGGTGATGTCCCCCAGATCTCCTGTATCCACATGGAACAGCACCAGCTCTTCCAGCTCTTTTTGAGAACCAAGAGCGTCGCCTACGCGGACGGTATACTGGGTTTCCCCTTCGGAGAGATAGCCCGCAGGCATGGAGAAGTTCTGGGCGGTCAGCAGTCCGGAAATGGTATCCCGGGTAATCACGCCGTCCAGTCCGGCCTTTTCATAGGCCTCGTCTCGGGACGCTTCGAATTCTTCCCGGCCTTTTTTCAGCTCGTTTTCCTGGGTGGTCAGGGCTACGGAAGCCTCAGTCATTTTCTGGGTCAATGTCTGAATACCCATATCCAGCTGTTTTTTGGCTTCGTTCAGCTGTTCCTGCTGGCCGGAAATGGTCTCTCTCAGCTGGGGAAGCTGATCGATCGCCGCCTTGATGGACTCCATCCCCTCATCCAGACTGGATTCCAACTGGTCCAGCTGAGACAGGTCAGGCTGATTTTCCAACAGCTCCACGGCCTGATCCACGCTGTCTTTGGCGCTGCGCAACGCCGCCTCCATATCGGAAACCGTCTGTGCCAGCTCCGGCTGTGTCAGTTGTCCGGCCAGTGCCTGCAAGCTGTCCGCAGCAGTGCCAAGGCCGCTGGACACCGAACGAAGGGTATCCACATCAATGGCATCTTCCACAGAGGCCATACCGGACTGAATCTGATCCACCATGTCCGAGAAATCATTTTTTCCGCTCTCCAGCGAATCGTACAAGTCATTGAGGGCCGTGGTGTCCTCCGGAAGCAGGGAAAGCACCAGATTCAGCTGGTTCAGGGCAGAGGAAAGCTGCAAATTCTGTTCCGTCAGGGTTTCCAGCTGCTCTTTCTGCTGTTTTTCCAGCTGGCTGCGGGCTTCTTTCAGCGCTGCTTCTCCCTCGTTCAGCTTTTCCTCCGCTTCCGCCAGTCCCTCATCCACCGATGCCAGCACTTTGTCATTGAGGGCCTGAATTTTCTCATTGTTCAGCGTCACCCGAAGGCTGTCTTCCACCAGACCGGTGGCTGTGACGCTGGCAACACCGCTGATGCGCTCAAATTCCGGCACCACGGTTTCCTCCACCAGCTGGGTGATTTCCCGGCTGTCCTGCCCCTCCATGTCCACGCTGGCCACCATGACCGGCAGCATATCCGGGTCGATTTTCATAATCATGGGCGAGCCCACTGCGTCGTCCAGCTGGCCTTTTACCAGATCCAGACTGCCGCTCATTTCAATCATGGCGCTGTCCATGTTGGTGTCCTGGGTAAACTGCAAAATCACCATACTGGTATTGGCGCTGGAAACACTGGTAACCTGCTCCACGCCGCTGGTAGTGGCAAGGGTCTGTTCAATAGGCTTGGTCACGGACAGCTCCACTTTCTCCGGGCTTGCGCCGGGATAAGTGGTGATGACCGCCGCATAGGGCAGCGTCATTTTGGGCAGCAGATCCGTTGACATACGGGTGAAGGAAATCACCCCCAACAGGATAATAAGAATCACCGCCACAAAAACGGTGAAGGGCTTGCGAACGCTGAATTTTGACAGCATGATGGTTCCTCCCGGACGTTTGCTTCTGGATTCTGACGGACAAACTGAATGACCGGTCAGTCATGCACAGTATATCATATTTTCTCGGGAAGGATTCTGAACAAATTATGAACAACCGGAATAAATCAAACCCTTTTCCTGCCGCAGCTGATCCATGGCTGCCTGCCGGGTTTCTTCTGTCCACTCCCCAAGCAGTGCAAACGCACTCTGACCGGCAATTTCCGCCGAAAGCTGTAAGGTGCTCTGGAAATAGGACGTCAGAATCTCCACCGCTTCCCCATAACACCGGGCTTTTTCCCGTCCGGATTCCGTCATTTGAACGGATGAATACCGTTTCTTTTCCAACAGTCCAAGACGAATCAACTGTTCCTCCATGCCGTGAACACTGGGTTTGCTCACGCCCATGACCTGTGCCACATCTGCCAGACGCACCGGGCCTTTTTCCAGCATTTCATAAATGGTCAGCAGATAGGCAATCTGTACGCGGGAAAGCTTCATTCCACCACATCCTTCATAAAGTCAAAAGGCACGGCCGAAACCGTGCCTCTCGCTTTTTCTTTATTTCCTGTCAGCCTGATGGGGCTGTCCATGGCAGGCGCCGCCACAGCCGCTGCATCCGCCGCAGCCACAGGAGCAGGAGGATTTCCCCTGCTTTTTGTCCCGCACCATCTTGCCTATAATCCCCACCACGGCCGCCAGCACCAGCAGGCCAACCAGCAGGGTTCCCCAATTCTCAAGCAATATTTCCAGCATTGGAAATCCTCCTTTTTTCAAATCTTTTTAAAAAGTATGAGTTATGCGCGGACGCGCTTGCGAAGGGCCGTGCTCTGCCGGTCAGGGCGAACCAGCAGATAGATCATTCCGATCACCAGCAGGAACGCAATCACCGTGAACACGCTGAAAGCGCCGGTGGTCAGCAGTGTGCCGATCTGATAAATGCACAGGGAAACCACATAAGCAAAGCCGCACTGGTAACCAATGGCAAACCAGGTCCACTTGGCATTGTTCATTTCCCGCTTGATCGCACCGATTGCGGCAAAGCAGGGAGCGCACAGCAGATTGAACACCAGGAAGGAATAGGCGGACACAGCCGTGAAGGAACCGCGCATCATTGCCCAAACCTGCCAGCCGTTTTCGGCCACTTCATCAAATCCGCCGTAGAGAACGCCGAAGGTACCGACCACGTTTTCCTTGGCAATCAGGCCGGTAAAGGCTGCCACAGCCGACTGCCAGTTGCCCCAGCCCAGAGGAATAAACAGCCATGCAATGGCGTTTCCGATTGCGGCCAGAATGCTGTTTTCCATGCTCACCGGGCCAAAGCCGTTTTCGCCGAAACCATAGCCGGAAGTAAACCAGACAAAGATGGTGGCCAGCAGAATCACGGTACCGGCTTTCTTAATAAAGGACCAGCCCCGCTCCCACATACTGCGGAGCACATTTCCGACAGTGGGCCAGTGATAGGCGGGCAGCTCCATAACAAAGGGAGCCGGGTCGCCAGCAAACATACGGGTCTTTTTCAGAATAATACCGGAAACCACAATGGCGGCCACTCCCACAAAATAGGCACTGGGCGCAACCCACCAGGCGCCGCCGAACAGAGCGCCGGCAATCAGGGCGATAATGGGCAGCTTGGCGCTGCAGGGAATAAAGGTGGTGGTCATAATGGTCATCTTGCGGTCACGGTCATTTTCAATGGTCCGGGAGGCCATAATACCGGGCACACCACAGCCGGTGCCGATGAGCATGGGAATAAAGGACTTGCCGGACAGGCCGAACTTGCGGAAAATCCGGTCCATGATAAAGGCAATTCTAGCCATGTAACCGCAGGATTCCAGGAACGCCAGGAACAGGAACAGCACCAGCATCTGAGGAACAAAGCCCAGCACAGCGCCCACACCGGCGATAATGCCATTGAGAATCAGGTCCTGAAGCCAACCCGCACAGTTGATGGCGTTGAGGCCGTTTTCCACCAGCACGGGAATACCGGGCACCCACACACCGTAGGCATTGGGGTCAGGCTCTTCCGCCTGTACGGCTGCGGCAAAATCTGCGGCTGTCACCGTCAGGGTTTCCTCAACCTCTCCGGTATCGTCGTTGTAAATGTCCAGACTGCCCTCCACATTGGCGGCAGTGGCGGCGGCGGTAAAATCGTCAATGACCGCAGCGTCAGTCTTCCCTGCTTCCCGCATGGCGGAAATTGCCTCGGTTTCTACCCCGGCTTCCCCGGCGGCTTCTATGTATGCATCCACTTTGCTGCTTTCCAGACTGTATGCATCGGAAGCTTCGGTATAGGCTTCCGACCCCACACCAGCCAGATGCCAGCCGTCTCCGAACACGCCGTCATTGGCCCAATCGGTCGCCCAAGTGCCCACTGTCGTGACCGACACAAAGTAGACGATGAACATGATGGCCGCAAAGATCGGCAGTGCCGCGAAGCGGTTGGTCACCACCTTGTCGATTTTATCCGAGACCGACAGCCGGCCGGCATTTCTTTTTTTGTAACAGCCTTTCAGGATGGACGCTATGTAAACATACCGTTCATTGGTGATGATACTCTCCGCGTCATCGTCGCATTCCTTTTCGGCCGCCTGGATATCCTGCTCAATATGCTCCAGGACATTCGGGTTCAGCTCGAGCTTTGCGAGAACCTTGTCGTCCCGCTCGAAAATCTTGATGGCATACCAGCGCTGCTGCTCGGCCGGCATGGAGTGGACCGCCGCCTCTTCGATATGGGCCAGGGCGTGTTCCACCGCCCCGGAGAAGGTGTGCATCGGCACCGTTTTGGCCGATTTCGCGGCCTCCACGGCCGCCTCGGCCGCCTCCATGACGCCGGTGCCTTTTAGGGCCGAGATCTGTACGATAGGGCAGCCCAGCTCCCGGGAAAGTTCTCCCACATCGATCCGATCCCCTGCCTTTTTCACCACATCCATCATGTTGATGGCGACGACGACCGGGATCCCCAGCTCGGTAAGCTGGGTGGTCAGATAGAGGTTCCGCTCCAGGTTGGTGCCGTCGATGATATTGAGGATGGCGTCCGGCCGCTCCCCGATCAGGTAATTCCGGGCGACCACCTCCTCGAGTGTATAGGGCGAAAGGGAATAGATGCCCGGCAGGTCGGTGATGGTGACGCCGTCGTGTTTGCGCAGTTTGCCCTCCTTTTTCTCCACCGTGACGCCCGGCCAGTTCCCTACAAATTGATTCGAACCAGTGAGCGCATTGAACAGGGTGGTCTTACCGCTGTTCGGGTTGCCCGCTAAGGCGATTCGCAATTCCATATGGCTGTTCCTCTCTTTCCTGTTCGAAAGCGCCGAGTAAGGCGCGACTAACTCTCCTCCAAAAAAAGAGGAGGGACCCTCCCGCGGATGGTCATTCGACCTCGATCCAATCCGCATCCGCTTTCCGGATGGACAGCTCATAGCCGCGCACGGTCACTTCCAGCGGATCGCCCAAAGGCGCCACCTTACGGATGTGGACATCTACCCCTCTGGTGATCCCCATATCCATGATGCGCCGTTTGACAGCGCCCTCTCCGTGGAGCTTGACCACCCTGACCGTGTCGCCGATTTTGGCCTGTCTCAGTGTTTTCATGCGGTGTTTCCTCCTCTCGTTTGATCTATACCAACATCATTTGACCATAATTTTCTGCGCCATTTCCCTGCTGATCGCCACGCGGGCTTCCTTGACATTGACGATCACGTTCCCCCCCAGGACGGTGATAACAGTGACGTCCCCTCCCGCTACAAAGCCGAGATTTTCAAGATGCTTTTTCACCTCGGGGTTTCCACCCACCTTGACAATGGTGTTTTTTTCACCGATTTGTGCCAGTGTCAGCGGCATCCTGCCTCATCCTTCCCCGTATCCTCCGTGTGTATTAGTTTAAACTAACTCATGGGCGAAACAAAAGTTAGCTTTAGCTAACCATATATAGAATACGCATATTTTCCCAATTTGTCAAGCTTTTCCCCTTCTGGCAGCCCTCCTTTCATCCAAATTCGGAGATTTGACAGCGCGCTTCGCTTTTGTTAATCCGCAAATTGTGCAAAATCCCGATGCCCTTTGCCGGTAGACGGCAAGGGGAGGGGAAACACGCACCGATATCCGCGGATCCCAGTGTTCCCGGCAGTTTTCAGCAAAAACGGCATACCCCGGAAGCCTTTCCCGGGGCATGCCGCTTCTATTTTCGAACAGGCTGTCAGCCCGCCGCCGGAAGGCGGCGCAGATTCTCGCTCCACCTTCGATTGATGGCGCGATGGATCAGAAAGATATAGGGGAGACCCAGATTCGTTTCGAGCAGGGAATTGACCAGCAGCGGGCCAAAGCCGCTGGCACGGATGCCGGTGATGAGAAGGACGAACTCCCAGGCGAACTGCACCAATATCCCGATGGCCAGAATCCAGGGCAGCGGGTACCGTTCTTCTTTCGGGCAGCGGACGTTGTGGAGGCACAGGATGGCATACCCGACAAACAGGAGCAGGGCCATGATGCCGTGGTAGCTTCCAGTCCCCCTGGAGATGACGATCCGGGCAAATCCCCCGCCGAAGTTCTGGCTGAGCAGGGCAACGGCCAGCCAGCCCGCAACGATGAGGACCGACCATTCGAGGGCATGCCCGTCCCGGTCGAGCCAGAGCCAGATCCATACGAAATTCGTGAAGCCATAGCTCATGCTCAGCCAGAGAAGGAACCAGAACGGGTCGGCGCCGCTGACCTCCCTGGTGCCGAGCAGAAGATAAAACCCGCCGTAATCCACCAGGAAATACAGCAGCCCGCCGAATAGGCCGAACAGGGCCGCCAGATATTTGCGGCACCACAGCAGCGCCCCGGCCAAAATGAGCAAAAACCCGATATCCAGCAGGATATAGAGCAGATTGAGATCGCGGGAGGGAATGACCTCCATACTCGACACTTCCCTGTATGCGGTGTCCGGCGGATTAGAAATTGCTGCCGTCGTAACCCCAGTATTTGACTTCCTCGTATTTGACGTAAATCCGCTCGGAGGGGATGTTCAGTTCCTTGTTTAGCAGGGCGGTCACGGCTGCGGTCATCTTGTTGTAGGCCCCCCGGTCGGCTGCCCCATAAAGCTTGACCTCCACGAAGGCGGCGGCCTCGCCGCTGCCCTTGAAATACAGGCGGCAGTGATCCTCGAAGCTGAGCATCAGCCAGTCCTCGGTTTTGTACAGCAACGGCATGAGCTCACCGAAGCTGGTTTTCAGCCGGGCCTCCTGTTCGGGTGAGATGGCGACATTTACTTTGGTCTGGATACAGGGCATAGGGTTTCCTCCTTTTATATGGATTGTACGGTTTCCCGCAGCAGGGCATCCCATTCGGCAGGACGGAAGCCGGGCAGGGCCCGGTCCCCGACGAGCAGAAGCGGACGTCGGACCAGCATGCCGTCCGACGCGAGCAGGGCGAGCTGTTCCTCCTCGTCCAGCCCGGGCAGACGCTCGGACAGGCGCATCGAACGGTAGAGCAGGCCGCTCGTATTGAAATAGCGTTTGAGGGGCAGGCCTGCCTCACGGCTCCATCGGCGGAGCTCTTCCGCTGTAGGCCGCTGTTCCTTGATATGCCGCTCGGTAAATTCGATGCCCTGCTCCAGCAGCCATGCCCTGGCCTTCTGGCAGGTGGTGCAAGGTGGATATACAATGAGGGTAACCGGCTGTACCATATTTCCTGCCCCTTTCTATTCGCCGATGATTTTAACGAGCGCGTGCTTGTCGCGCCCGCCGTCGAACTCATAATAAAAAATCTGTTCCCAGGTGCCGAAATCCAGCCGGCCCTCGGTAATTGCGACCACCGCCTCCCGGCCCATGACGGTGCGTTTGAGGTGGGCATCGGCGTTGTCTTCATACCCGTTATGGGCATAGCGGCTGTAGGGCTTTTCCGGGGCCAGGTTTTCGAGCCAGGCCTCGAAATCACGATGCAGGCCGCTTTCGTCGTCGTTGATGAAGACGCTGGCAGTGATGTTCATAGCATTGACCAGCACGAACCCCTCCCGCACGCCGCTCTCCCGCACCGCCTGCTCCACCTGGGAGGTGATGTTGACGAGGCCCCGTCGGGTGGGCAGATGAAACCACAGTTCTTTCCGGTAGCTTTTCATCGGGTTTCCCCCGCTTCCTTTTTCTACCAGTATACCAGATTTCCTTCGCGGGAACAAGACCCCGGAGACTCTGAAAAGAAAAAGACCGGCCGCTCTCCCGGGCGGCCGGATCACCTATTGCGTTTGCGGCATTTTTCCTCTATACTGGAGAAAAGGGCTTGTTTGGAGGTTCGGACATGGAAGAGCGGCACTTTGTCAAAAATGACCAGGGGTTTGTCTGTGCGCACTGCGGACAGACGGTGGAGCCGCTGGGCTACACCTCCCGTAACCATTGCCCCCACTGCCTCTATTCTCTGCACGTGGACATCCATCCGGGAGACCGGCAGAACCCCTGCCGGGGCCTGATGGAACCGGTCGGTCTGGACATCTCTGCCAAAAAAGGCTATGTCATCCGCTTTCGCTGCACGAAATGCGGAGGCGAAGGGCGGAATAAGGCCGCGCGGGACGACGATTTCGGTCTGCTGCTCCGTCTGTCCGCCAAAGAGTGCTAACGCCGTCCCTCGGGCGGCTTGACCGCCGGCCAGCGGACGGTGATGGTGAGCTTGTTCTGGAGCAGCAGGGCCTCGGTTTCGCCCCCCATCTGCATCGCCAGGCGATGGACGATCGCCAGCCCCAGCCCTGTGTCCTGCCCGGTGCGCATCCTGTCGGCGGTGAAGAACCGGTCGAACAGGTGCTCAACATCCTGTGGCAGCAGGCCCGGCGCCAGGTTGGTGAAACAGGTGACCACCACCCCATCTTCCTGAAACGCCCGGATATACAAATCCCCCGCGCCATGCTTGATCGCGTTTTGAAATAGGTTGGTGTAGATGCGCAGCACGGCCTGGGGATCGCCCAGGATCGGTGACAGCCCCTCGGCGATGTCGATCTCCGCCTCCCGCCCGTCCGCGTTGAAGTCGGCGTAAAAGGCCGCCGCCAGTTCAACCAGAAGAGGCGCGAGCGCCACCGATTCCTGCGCGAGGGCATAGCCGCCCGCTTCCAGGCAGGACAGGTCGTAAAAGCCCGTGACCAGGGCCTTGAGGGCATGGGCGCGGCTTTCCACAATGGCAAGGTATTCGGCCCGTTCCTCCGGGGTGGTGCTTTCGGATTTGATCATCTGCAGATACCCCAGGATCGAGGTCAAGGGGGTGTG
>CAJMOI010000048.1 GCA_905215105.1 uncultured bacterium | reverse complement strand
AGCCCTGAGGACAGCGGCTCAGAACGCGGCGGACTGCGGGCTTTCGGAAGAGGAGATTGTGGAATGTGCCCGGGAAGGGGCACAGCGCCGGAAATCCGGCCAGACACTTTGAGAAAGGGGAATCCTTCATGATTCAAATACAACAGCTGGTGAAGCGGTTCGGCACCAAAGCGGCGCTGGACGGCATCAGCCTTCAGGTGGAAACCGGCTCGGTGTTCGGGCTGGTGGGCTCCAACGGCGCAGGCAAATCCACGCTGCTGCGGACCCTTGCAGGGGTATACCGTCCCGACGGAGGAGAAATCCTCATGGACGAAGAAGCCCCCTATGAAAACAGCGGTCTGAAAAACCGGATTTTCTTTGTGCCGGATTACCCCTATTTTCTGCCCAAGGCAACCTTGCAGGAAATGGCGGCACTGTACCGGAAGGTGTTTGTCCGCTGGAACGAAGAGCGCTACCGCACCCTGTGCAGCACCTTCGGCCTCAACGCCTATGGTCGGATTCAGAACTTTTCCAAAGGAATGCAGCGGCAGGCGGCGCTGATTCTGGCATTGGCCACCCAGCCGGATTATCTGCTGCTGGACGAAATTTTCGACGGGCTGGACCCGGTGGTGCGCCAGCTGCTGAAAAAGCTGCTGGCCGATGAGGTTTCCCAGCGGAACATGACCGTCATTATCGCTTCCCACAACCTGCGGGAGCTGGAAGACGTCTGTGACCATGTGGGATTTTTACACCGGGGCGGCGTGCTCATGGAACAGGAGCTGGACGATCTGCGGCTGGGCATCCACAAGGTGCAGGCCGTATTCCCCCAGAAGCCGGAGCGGGAACAGTTCGCCGGTCTGGACATTGTAAAATGGGAAGTTCGGGGCTCGCTGGTCAGCATGGTGGTCCGGGGCGAAGAAGAGGACATTCTGCGGGTACTGGAATCCTACAGCCCCGTATTCTGCGAATCCCTTCCCCTGACTCTGGAAGAAGTATTTATCAGTGAAATGGAGGCGGCTGGCTATGACATCGACAACATCCTTTCGTGAAGCCCTGCGGGAATGGAAAGCCCTGTATGGCTGGAACCTGCGGAGAAGCCGGGGCATGGCCCTGCTGTATTTCGGGCTGATTCTGCTGGCTGGGCCGGTGCTGCTGTTTCTGGCGGGAAGCGTATCCAGCACCGGGCTCAGCATCTCCGCCGTCCGCAGCATGGCAACGGTCAGCGGCGCTTTGAGTCTGCCCATCACCATGATCTTTACCCTGGTATTCGCCATTCAGCGACTGGGATATATGCACAACAAGCGCAGCGTGGATTTGTACCACGCCATGCCGGTACGCCGGATTCCCATGCTGCTGGCGGCGTGGAGTGCTTCCGCCACTGTCCTGCTCCTTTCCCTGCTGGCAGACGTGGTGATGATGATCCTTTCCGCCGTCATTCTTGGGTGCTATGACATCGACGTTCTGACTGTGGAGTATTTCCGGATTTTCGGCAGCCAGATGTTTTTCGCCGTGGTTTGCCTGACCTTCTGTATGCTGATGGCGGTTTGCAGCGGCACCACCATGGACATGGTGATTTCCATTGTGCTCACCAACTTCTTTTATCCCCTGGTCATCCTCATGGTCATGGTGCTGGGTTCCTGGCTGCTGCCCGGTTTTAACGGCAACTATTCCCCCACACTGTTCACGGCTCTTGCGCCCTTCCCCGCCATGGTGGTCGGGTTGATTTTTGCGGGAGACTACATGTCCCCGCTGCTGGGATATGACTATACGGGAGAAATCCCTGCCGTTTTCTGGGGCTGGTGGGTTCTGCTCCTGCTGGTCATGCTGGGAGTCTCCCTGTGGCTGTACACCCGCCGCAAAAGTGAGAGCGCCGAAAGCGACCTGGCCTTTCCCGTGCCCAAGCTCCTGCTCCGGTTCCTGTGTTCCGCCGGTGTGGGTCTGCTGGCCGGAATGGTTTTCTATCTGGTAAGCACCAGCACCGTTTCTTTCTTCTTCGGTTTCCTGTTCTTCTCCATTATGGCACACGCCGTCACCGAAGCCCTGTATTCCCGGGGACTCAAGCGCTTTGTGCGCACGCTGCCCGCTTATCTGGCTATGGTGCTCTGTGTGGTGATACTGTACTGCACCGCGGCAACGGGGTTTTTCGGCTATGCCACTTACCTGCCTGAAACTATCCAGTCCGCTTCCGTCCAGAGCGGGTATTCCGCCAATTTTGGAAATACCTGGGCTGTAGACCGGAGTCCCATTGCCCTGCGTTCCGACAGCAATCTCTCGGTAAAACCAATTGCCGTCCGGGATCAGGTGACATACAAGGACCCATCCAACATGATGGTAGTAACGGAAATCCAGAAAATGCTGGTCAGCAGCCGGAAACCGGAAAACAGCGCCTTTTATCCCTTCCTTCCCAGCGGCACCGTAACCCGTTTTACTTACCAGACCCCTTCCGGCACGGAAAGCCGGGAAATTAGAGCCGACCCGTATCTGTCAAATGAAGAGCTGGAACGCCTGTGGGAACTTCTCTATGAGAGCGACGAGTGGAAGGAGCAGACCTTCCCCTATGTGCTGGACCCCAAGGGCATTTCCCAGATCTGGATTCAGAGCGATAAACTCTCTATCAGCACATACGGCATACAATATCAGGAAACGGTTCCTGTAACGCCGACTGAAGAAGAAAGACTGACACTGCTGGAGCTGCTTCAAAAGGATGTACAGCGGGGCGATGTTTTTTATCAGTATCAGGACAACGATACGGAAAGCCTGTATGTCGAGCTGGATATCAGTCGGGAATTTGTGCTGACCAAAGACAGCCCCTGGTATGAGCTTGCACCGGAACAGGAGGGGCAGTGGGTCCAGCAGTACTGGGAATCCGGAACGCCGCAGATTGTGATTTCCCCCGATATGACGGAAACCTATGACTTTTTCCAGACACTGATAGAAAAATACAGCGGGACGGCTGCGGGATGAAACGGATTTTCTGTCTGAGCCTGCTGCTGGTACTCTGCATGACCGGATGTCTTCCGGCTGTCTCCGGCAAAATAGAGCTCCATCAAAAAGGATGGATTCTCCACCGGGAACAAACCATCAGCCTGTCCGGTACGGAAACGGAAGCCATTTATGAAGCAGCGGAGGCCTTCGCGGCGGAAACCGGGCTGGTGCAGTCCTCCCGCCAGCCTGTGGGCTTTGAGGAATGCTATACGGAGCTGCTCTATCTGTTCTGCTTTGAAAAAGGAGAAGCCCGGCTGGTCATGGAAATCGGCCATGACCGCTGGCAGCTGTCTTTGAAAAAGACCTTGTTTGCGGGGTGGCAGGTGACGGCCTGCCGCCCGGTTGGAGCCGGGTCTGAAACCGGCATGGTTCCCACCGGAAAAGGTGGGGATCATTCGTCCCCGGAATTATAAAATCCCGGTTTTCTGCTATGCTGTAAGTACCAAATTCCAACCGGGGAGGCGAAGAAAATGACTGCTGCAATCTGCCTGCTGGTTCCGCTGATGGCGGTGGGAACCGTGCTCTATTTCGTCTTTCAATACCGGGGAAAGAAAGCCCTTTCCCTGTGCTGGAAATCCTTTGCCAGCGGGATGATGGTGGTGCTGTGCGCCGTCAGCCTGACCATGCAGGGAAAGCCCTTCTGGGAGTCCCTGCTGTTCTGGGGTCTTGCCGCCTGCTGTGTGTCGGACTGTGTGCTGGAGCTCCACTTTGTCTCCGGTATGGCTGCCTTCGGCGCGGCCCATGTGCTGTTCATCCTGTGGATTTTACAGGCGGGAAAACCGGTCTGGGTCAGCATTCCCCTGTGGCTGGTGCTGTATGGGATCACGGCTTTTCTGTACCGGAAAATCATCCCCACGCTGGGAAACAAACTGGTTCCGTTCCTGTTGTACCCGGCCGTGCTGATGGCCATGGCTTCGCTGGCGCTGGTGCTGCCCTTTACGGCAGGGGAGCGGTATTGGCCGTCTGCAATCGGAGCGCTGGTGTTTGCGGTGTCCGATCTGCTGGTCGCAAAAGGGGTGCTGGTGGGGAATTCCCGGAGCTGTCAGCATTTTACGCTGGCGCTATATGATCTGGCATTGTTGGGATTGGCGTTGGGTGCTTAAAAAAATGGCGCGGAGCGAAGGCGAGAGTCCAGAGAGACAAGTCTCTCTGGCGAGGGGGCAAGGGGGCGAGAAGCCCCCAAAACAGGCGAAGCCTGCACCATAAAAAAAGCCAATAGCTCCCACCAAGCACGAGAGCTGCCAACGGCAGCGCGAGCAAATAGAGCGCCAAGCCATAAAAAAGCCAACAGCTCCCACCAAGCACGAGAGCTGCCAACGGCAGCGCGAGGAAATAGAGCGCCAAGCCATAAAAAAGTCAACAGCTCCCACCATGCATGAGAGCTGCCAACGGCAGCGCGAGGAATCAGCGCAACAATCCCCAAAATAGAGCACACCCCCGCTCATTTCCCACCAAATACTACACCCCCTGTGAATCTGTGCTTTCACAGGGGGCGTTTTCCGTGTTTTTTCAATCTTTGTCAAAGGAGAATTTCCATGATCTTTCGGACACCCGATTTTTACCGCGATTTCCACTGTATTGCCGACCGGTGCGGCGACAGCTGCTGCATTGGCTGGGAAATCGACATCGACCCGGATACCCTCGCCCGGTATCAGGCGGTTCCCGGCCCCTTTGGAGAAGAATTGAAACAGGGTATCGTCCAAAGTGAGGACGGCGCTTCCTGCTTCCGGCTGGATGCTTCGGAGCGGTGCGTGTTTCTGGATCAGCGGAACCTGTGCCGCATCTATTCCCAGCTGGGAGAGGACGCATTGTGCACCATCTGCACCCGTCACCCCCGGTTTTTCAACTGGTTCGGCCCGGTGAAAGAGGGCGGTCACGGCCTGTGCTGTGAAGAAGCCGCGAGGCTCTGGCTGTGCCGGGACACGCCGCTGACGCTGGTCTCCGAAGAGATCGACGAAGCACCGGACGGAGCCCTTCCCCAGTGGTTTCCCCTGTTGGAAAAAGCCCGGGGGCTGGCCCTTTCCCGGCTGGAAGCACCGGAGCTGCCTCTCCGGGAACAGCTGGGTTTTTTGCTGGCGCTGGGAGAGCTGCTCCAGCCCTGTGTGGACGAAGACGACTTTCCACAGGCGGAAGCACTGCTGGAAGCCCTTGGGGAAAAAGGGCTTGCCGAACTCCCCTCTTCCAAGCCCCATTCCGACCCGCCTGCCGCTCTGTTGGAATGGCACCGGGGCTTGTCTCCCATGAATCCCCAGTGGCCCCGGCGGCTGCAAGAAGCCCTGGAAAAGCTGCCGGAATCCTGGGAAACCCGAAACCCATGGCTCCGGACACACGGACAGTTTCTCCAGAATCTGGCGGTCTATCTGTGCTTCCGGCACTTCCTGCGAGCCTGTCTGGACGGCGATGTGGCCGGACGGTGCCGGTTTATCGTCTCCGCCTGTCTGACGGTGCTGGCGCTGGCTTTGACCGAGGACGGGCCTTTCCCTCTGCTGGCAAAGGACTACTCCAAGGAAATGGAATACAGCGAGGAAGCGCTGGACGCCATTTCCGAAGCCGTGTGGCAGGAGCCGCTTTTCTCCCCCGCCAACCTGCTGGGCTGGCTCCGACAGTTAGGGGCTATCTGAAAAGTCGAAATGATAGTCTTTTTCTACAATCAGCGCCAGCTACTGCGTTAAAAATACTCGGAATCCACCAAGGATTCCTGCGTTTTTCGCCTTGTATCTGTCTGCTGCTTGCGGAAAATCCGTCAATTTCTTTGTTTTCAGAAACGCCCTAATCTATTTTGCTTTTTTGCAGATTGAGTTTCACCAAATAAAAAATATTTTTCGGCAATGATAAAACTTCAGAGAAAAAATTGACAGACCCCCATCAAAATATGGTATAATCCTGATAACACAGGAGGTGCGTCGATGATAGTACTGATGAAGGGAAACGGAGAACAGCGGCAGGACTGGCACATAGACGAACGGGTGGCGGCGGGTTATTCCCGGGTATACCTGATCGAGCGGGGCAAGGTTTTTTACAGAGACGGAGAGGGCGAGCGGATGCTGCTTCCGGGAAAACTGTACCTTCTCCCCTCCTGTACGCCCTTTGTTTCCTGGCATGACCCGGCAGACCCGCTGTGCTGCCTGTGGTTTCATATGGACTTTTTCCCTCTGCGGCTGTCCCAGCTGGTGGAGGCAGACGAAACCTTTCCGCTGCTGAAAGAATTCTGTGAGCTGCTCCGCCGTCTTTTTGAAACAGAGCAGCAGGATACCCCTTATGCATCGGAAGTGATGAAGGCCTTCGGGGAATATTTACAGGCTTCCCTTCTCCCGGACCAGCGGTACGCCATGGAGGAGGAAGTGGCCTATATCCGCGCCCATTATCAGGAAGGAAACCTGAGTGTGGGACGCATCAGCGAGCATTTCGGCTATACGCCGGAGCATTTTATCCGGCGCTTTTCCGCGGCGGTAGGCATGACGCCCTATCAGTATCTGCTGAATCTGCGGATGTATGAAGCCCGCCGCCTGCTGCTGGAAAAGCACTCCATTCAGGAAACCGCCCGGGCCGTGGGATATGACAATCCCCGGGCTTTTTCCAGCGCTTTTCAGAAACGCCATGCCATGACCCCCGGAGAGTTTCGCAAAAACGCCGGCCGGTTCGCGTAACCGTTTCGACAGGATTTTTCAGAGAGGTGCTGCCTATGACAAACGATGCAAAAAATGTAATTTTCACAACAGAAGGAAATCCGAATTCCTCCCGGGAGGTTCCCACAGAATGCAGCCAGACGGAACCGGAGGAACTGGCAGAGGACGAGGAGATTTTCGCCATTTCCCGGCGTTTGATTGCCGAAAATCACCCTGCTTATGAGGAGTTGGCCAAATGAAACTTTTATCCAAAAGACAGGTGCTTCTTCTCCATTCGGCACTGATTGAGGAATTCGGAGGAACTGATGGTGTACGAGAGGAAGGACTGCTGGAATCCGCTCTGGCATCCCCATTTCAGACCTTCGGCGGGGAGGCGGTATATCCGTCTCTTCAGGCCAAAGCGTCCCAGCTGGGGTACAGCCTGGTGTGCAATCATCCCTTTCTGGACGGCAACAAGAGAATCGGCGTTCATATCATGCTGGTGTTTCTGGCCGTCAATGGAATCCACCTCCACTATGAACAATCGGAGTTGATCGAGCTGATTTTGTCCATTGCCTCCGGGAAAACAGACCGTCAGGAGCTTTTGCAGTGGATTTGATGGAAGTTTCAAACTGTGTAATCCAAGCCAGCTTGGACAGTTCTTCTGTCGAGATTTCTCCATCCTGATCGCCGGCCAGCGTTTTTTCCAGGGAAGCAAGATCCATGGTACATACGGCGCGGCCCTGGCCGTCCACCCCGCTGAATTCCACCTGCACATAATCCATCAGGTTTACGCTGGTATTCCCGCTGCATCCGGAAAATCCCAGCACGATGATTCCCACAAACACCAATAACAAAGCTCTGCATTTTTTCATTTTGATTTCCTCCATCTTAAACTTAAAACATTTCAGAATGATCTCTATCCGATTTTCGGGGGTTTCTTTTTGGACTCTGGAAACAATATTTTCAGAATCCTTTGTAAAAGCATTTCTGCAACATTCGGGTCCAGCTTCTGACATTCCACCATTTCCCGGAACAGCCTGCAAAAATCTTTTTTCTCCACCAATTTTCCCTCCTTTCACCTCTTAGACGAAGGAAAGCGGGGAAAGGTTTTAAAAAATAGTATTTGATTTTGTTCTCTAAAAATGGCTTAAACTGTGAAAAGCCTTGCAAATACAGGCTTTTCCAAAGATTGTGGCAATCGAAATAATAAGAATTTTTACCGCTTTGGTGCCCAAATGGTACCCGGATTTCCTATGGCGATATAAAACGATACGGGCAGATATAAGAAAAACATACTGTTCGAGAGTGAAAGCACTCGTTGCTTTTGCTCTCTTGGTTACCACGCAAGCAGGGGCAGGCGCACTTGTCAACGGCGGCGCATTTATGCGCCGTTCATCTTGACCGTTGACGAGGGCGGCTGGCTCTGCTACTTCATACAAACGCAAGGAATAATAGAAAAATTCATAAATAGGTGATAATATAAACATGCAAAGTGGCAAATTTGAAGTTGGAGGACATTTATATGCAGTACTCAGTATGTAAAAAATTTGACATAGACCAAATGTGCCATCTGCGAAAAAGTGTTGGATGGAATGAATTAAAAGCAATGATGTCAAATCCCCAAATGGAAAATCTTTTCAGCATCATATGTACGGAAAACGGAAAAATGATAGGATTTTTGAATGTTGTAAGCAACAATGTGACTGATGCTTACATTCAGGATGTTATGGTTGCACCTGAATTCCAGGGAAAAGGCATAGGTACAGAGCTTATGAACAGGGCGATATCAGAAATCAAGGCAAGAGGCATCTATATGATTTCTGTAATATATGGAGAAGAAAAACTACGCTGTTTTTATGAGAAATTTGGTTTTTGCACCATGCTTTGCGGCCAGTTGGAGACCAGCTTTGAACAATGACATAATGCGCAAAATTCCACTTTAATGTGGGTTTGGGATATACCCAACAAGCCAAAAACTCTCATTTTGTCGCGGACGAAAACGAGTGATTTTTACGGAAAGGGGACCCCTTTCCTATGCTTGCTACGGAACTTTTTGTAAAGGAACAGAAGGGAAAGGATAATCTGAACAGGTAGCAACTTGCTTTGAAATGTTACGCAGTTAAAGAGTGTTTTTGAGGAAAAAGGTATAAACACCTTACCTCATCAGTTTTAGTGCTTATACTGCCTTTTCTGCAAGGAATATAAGCACTCTAATGTCGTAACATGAAGATGTAAAAAAGGTTGTCCTAAATTACCTTTGTGGGCGTGATAACATCGCCTATGCCTCTGTGTATTGCCTTATTTGTGGTGCTAAAATGGTGCCCAACTTTACAAAATCAACTTATATGGAGACATGAGAAGATACACGCAAAAACGGAAAAACCATTGAAAATACAGGCTTTCTTCTCGCTTCAATAAATAATTGCAAGAAGTTATAAGACGATTTTCGTCTATAAAATCTATAAAAAATCAGAAAAATTTTTAAATTTTTATTTTCCATAACTAGAGAATGCCGCTTTGCTGACAGATTGCACCATTCAGGAGTGAAAAAACATCAAAGACATCATCTTGGTAATCCGAAAAAAGCTAAAAGAAAATAAATAAGACCCACAGGCCTAGATAAAAAATAACCGGCAGCTTTCCCGTCTGATTGCGGGCATAGCTGCCGGTTGTTTGACCCTGTACAGGGTTTTTCTTATACACTTATATACGCTCTAAAACCGAGGCGCACTCCACATGACTCGTCCTCGGGAACATATCCACCGGCACGGCTTTTTTCAGCTCATACCCAAGCTCCCGGAAGCGCTTCACGTCCCGGGCCAGCGTCGCCGGGTCACAGGAAACATACACCACCCGCTCCGGGGCCATCCGGGCAATGGTGTCGGGCAGCTCCGGGCCGCAGCCCTTTCGGGGCGGGTCTACAATGACCACATCCGGACGCAGTCCCCGCTCTTCCAGCAGAGCGGCGGCTTTGGGCGCGTCCATGCACAGGAATTCACAGTTTTCAATGTGGTTCCGGGCTGCATTTTTCCGGGCATCCTCCACCGCAGGCTCTACAATTTCCACCCCGATGAGCCGTTTTGCCCCGTGTGCCATGGAAAGCCCGATGGTGCCCGCGCCGCAGTACAGATCCAGCAGCGTTTCCTTTCCGGTCAGGCCGGCAAACTCTGCCGCCAGCCCATACAGCCGCTGGGTCTGGTCGTGGTTGACCTGAAAGAAGGACAGGGGGGAAATGGAGAATTCCAGCCCGCACAGAGTGTCCGTCAGGGTTTCCTCTCCCCACACCAGCCGGTTTTTCTTTCCCAACACCACATTGGTGTCTTCCCGGTTGGAATTGATCAGCAGCCCCTTCAGCTCCGGAACCGCTTCCCGCAGCATTTCCGTCAGCTCCTGCTCGTGGTGCACGCCGTTTCCGTTGACCACCACACAGGCCATCACGCCGCCATGAGAGGACTGGCGCAGGTACAGATGGCGCAGCTTGCCCCGATGGGTGGTTTCGTCATAGACCGGTTCCGGATAGCGCAGCGCCCATTCCCGGAATGCCGCTGCCGCCCGGGTAAAGGCTTCCGGCTGCAATAAACAGTCACCGCAGGGAATCACCCGATGAGTTCTGGGAGCATAAAATCCCAGAATCGGCTGGCCCGCTTCATCGATTCCAATGGGAAACTGGGCTTTGTTCCGATACCGGTCCGGGTTCTCTGCGCCGATGGTCTGAGAAACAGGAAACCCTTCATAGCCGCCAATGCGAGACAGAGCGTCCACCACCTTTTGGCGTTTGGCTTTCAGCTCCCGCTCATAGGTCATATGGCGATAGGTACACCCGCCGCACCGGGAAAAACAGGGGCAGTCCACCGGCTGGCGGCTGGGAGAAGGCCGGAGAATTTCCACCACTTTTCCCACGGCGTAATTCTTAGAGGGTTTGATAATATGGGCCAACACCCGCCCCCCGGGGATGGTCTGGGGCACAAACACGGCCATACCGCCCTCTTCCGCCCGGCCCACGCCGGAGCCTTCCGCTGTCAGGCCGGTGATTTCCAGCTCAACCCGCTGATTCTTTTCCAGTCGTCCCTGTGTCTCCCGTTTCATATCGCAAAAAACCTCCTGGGTGTTTTCGTTTTACTATCAGTATAACAAGGTTCCGGTGAAAACACAAACCCCTTTCCCGGGCTGTCCGCCCCTTTGGGAAAACCCACAAATTCCACCTGTGTTCCCGCAAGAAAATCCTTTGTTTTCCCTAATAAAGCTGGTATACTGAAAGAAAACCTTTTGGAGAGGAAGTCGAAGCATGAAAGCGTTTCTGGATGAGGAATTTCTGCTGCAAAACGAACCGGCCCGGCGGCTGTATCACGGCTGGGCGGAAACAATGCCCATTGTGGATTATCACTGCCATATTGATCCCCGGGACATTGCAGAGGACCGGCGGTTTGACAATATCACCCAGGTCTGGCTGGGCGGCGACCACTACAAATGGCGGCTGATTCGCTCCAACGGCGTACCGGAGGAGGAAATCACCGGCAGTGCCCCTGACCGGGTAAAGTTCCAGCGGTTTGCGGAAGCGCTGCCCCGGGCCATCGGGAACCCCCTTTATCACTGGACCCATCTGGAGCTGAAACGGTATTTCGGCTATGATGGCGTTCTCACGGCGGACACGGCCGAAACCGTGTGGAATCTGTGCAACGAAAAGCTGGCCGATCCGTCTTTCAGCGCGAAAAACCTGATTACCCGCTCCAATGTGGCCTTTGTGGGCACCACCGACGACCCGGCGGACTCCCTCGGCTTTCATGGACAGATCCGGGACAGCGGTTTTTCCGTGCGGGTCAGCCCTTCCTGGCGGCCGGACCGTGCCGTGAAAATTGAAAAGCCCGATTTTGCCGATTATATCCGGCAGCTGGGCACAGCCGCAGGCGTGACCATTGACCGCTTCGACCGGCTGCTGGAAGCGCTGGAAAACCGGCTGGACTTCTTTGAGAAAATGGGCTGCTGTGCCAGCGACCACGGACTGGAGGGCATTCCCTGTCGGGAAGCAGGCCCGGAGAAGCTGGAACAAATCTTTCAGAAGGCCCTGAGAGGCGAAAGTGTCACGCCGGAGGAGAAGGAAGCCTATCAGTTTGCGGTGCTCCGGTTTTTGGGAAAAGAGTATGCCCGCCGGGGCTGGGTGATGCAGATTCACTACAGCGCCATGCGGAACCCCAACAGCCGCCTGTTTGCCAGACTGGGCGCTGACACGGGCTTTGACTGTATTGATGTGGATTCCGCCGCCGGAAAGCTGGCGGGACTGCTGGACAGTCTGGACAGGGACAACTGCCTGCCCAAAACGGTGCTCTATTCCCTGAACCCCGCGGACAACGCCATGCTGGGCGCACTGATCGGCAGTTTTCAGGGACCGGAAGCCCGGGGAAAAATCCAGCACGGCAGCGCCTGGTGGTTCAACGACACCAAAACCGGCATGGAGGCCCAGCTGACCAATCTGGCCAACCTGTCCATTCTGGGGAACTTCATCGGAATGCTGACGGACTCCCGCAGCCTGCTGTCCTATGCCCGCCACGAGTATTTCCGCCGGATTCTGTGCAATCTCATCGGCACCTGGGCGGAAAATGGGGAAATTGCCTGGGACGAGGCGTTTTTGGGCGGACTGGTACAGGATATCTGCTATCGGAACGCGGCCGCCTATTTCGGACTGGAATAATTAAAAAAAGAAAAGGCCGGCAGCTGCCGGCCTTTTTGCTTTATGGATGAATCACATAATCGTCTACCAGATGATGTTCTCCCCGGAGACTGTAAATCAGATTTTCACAGGCAATCCGGATCATATCCGTCAGGGACGTCTCCGAATAAAACCCGGCGTGAGGTGTGATGATGACGTTGCTCCGTCCCAGCAGGGGATGGCCTTCCAGTTCCGGATTTTCCTTCCAGAGCAGGTCA
>CAJMOI010000047.1 GCA_905215105.1 uncultured bacterium | reverse complement strand
TCTTTCCACAACCTTCTGCACACAAACCGCACGGAAAGGTCCCATGCTTCGGAAGTGAAAAAATCGCAGGAGGGGGTACGTTTTGAGAAGGAATCGATGAAAAGAAGGATATGGAAACGCCTGTTTCCAGGCACTTGTACTTTTTGAAATCAGGACTGGGTATCAATCTGATAGGTGTAGTTCTGTAAATCCGCCGTTAGCTTAGCACGGCAATCACCATTGCGCCATTCCAATGTCAGAATCGGGCCGGTACCGCCTACCTCCAGCTGGGAATCAAAACCGAAAGCCGGGTAATTACTGCGGAACCGCAGCAGCTCCAGCTGTTTGCGAACGACTTCCCGGTTCAGGCTTTCTTCCGCCTGTTCCAGCGCCAGATTGCTCCGGTTGATCTCCTTGTGACCGCCGGGACCGGCGCGGCGAACCGCTTCATAGTCGTTCTTCCCGGCAAACAGATCCAGATACCACACCTGAGGCTTTCCGGGCATAAACAGCTGAATGGCTCTTGCCAGCAGCATTTTCCGGTCATCCTCACCCAGCGCGCTGTAATAGGTTGCGTTTACCTGATAATACATATTTTTCTGGCCGTGGAGATTCTTCACATAACCGCCGCGGCTCACCACGGTATCGATCAGCCGCTGAATCTGTTCATCGCTGATAAGTCCCTTCAGATCCAGCAGAGGAATGCCGTCATGACAGCCCAGCATATTGACTGTGCGGATTATTTTCTCCATCAGCTCCTGTGCCCAACGGCGCAGATATTGTCCGTCCTGTTCCTCAAAGGCGTCTATAATCAGTCCGGGCAGGAAAAAGTCATAAGTCATGTAGCCCTTTTCGGCCACCTTTTCATAGATCTTTTCCCCGTAGGCCGCGTGAATCTCCGGCAGCAGTTGTAACCCTTTTGGCTCCGCCAGACAGCGAATCCGCTCCAGCAAATCCCAGGTACCCGGTTCGTTGAGAAAGTTTTTCTCTCCCGGCTCCTTGGGTGCGTATGCAAAGGCATCCAGCCGGACAATTCTGGCACCGTATTCCGCCAGAGTGGACAGGGTGTCGTTGTAAAACTCCCAGACCTTAGTGGACTTGATATTCAAATCCATCTGGCCCAGATATTCGCGGTGATTTTCCAGCCACTGTACCACCGGTTCCCGGCAGAATTCCAGAGAACCAAAGTCCATTTCAGAAGGCTTTTTCCCCTCTTCCAGCATTTCGCACAGGGATTCATGGAGCCGTTTGGCAGTTCCATACTGAATCCCGGCAATTTTCATCAGCTGCTGGACGGTAGGCCGCTGATACTGGACATCCTGATAGAAGGTGTTCCAATAGGGCACATCCCGTCCGTCGGGAAACCGCACCATGAGAATGGGCAGGCCCGGCTTGCGGAAAAACGTATTCTGAATCAGTTCCGGATTGGGCTGGATATAGCCTTCCTCCGTCATCTCTCCCCGGCCGGCCCAAAAGGTATTCCAGTCGATGAAAAAGTCCCGATAGGGCGACTCGTCCCCGTTTTTCAGGATGTCCTGAAACTGTGGACTGAGCACAGAGGCATGATTCAAAATAAAGTCCAGCTTCAGGTCAATGCCCAATTCTTCCAGCTGTTTCAAATCCTCACGGCTGGCATATTCATCACTTAAAGAGTAATCTACAACGGAAAACCCTCTGTCCAGATCGGTATTGAACAGGCTGGGAAGGACATAGAAGGACTGGAACACGCCCCGAAGCTCCGGCTTCTGCAAAAAGCGCACCATGTCCCCCAGACGGGAACCCACGCTGTCGGGATAGGCATTGAGCATAGGCGCTGCCTGTGCGTTTTTTCTTTCCATAAGGTCCTCCTTTACGGCTGTGCCATCAGCTGGCGATACTGTTCATAGGTGAGGAGCTCCCCTTTTTTGGAGAGGATGATTTTGGCCTTGTGAGCCTGGCTGTCCAGCAATCGCTGTTCAATCTCCAGCACCATGGTGACAAAAGGGCTGTCTGTGCCGCCGTCCCGGTTCCGGCTGCGGCGGTATTCCAGCGTTTCCTGAGGCGTGCTGTTCATCAAAATGGGAATATCCGCGCCCTGATAGCCGTCGCTGTTGGCGTGGGTCCACTCAATAATAAGCACATCCGTCTGGGAAAAATCCACCTGTTCATACCACAGGGCCAGCTCGGTGCGCCCCATGCGCTTGAGCCAGATGGATTCCGCACCATTTTTGAACTGGGAGACAATCCCCGTCAGCTCGTCGAAATCCTGTTCCTGATTGGTTCCCAGATATCCGGCCAGCGCACTGCGCCCGGCTTTTTGGTAGGTTTCCAGCCAGGGGTACTCCTCGCACAGAGCGGGATCAGAGTCCCGCTCCTGCTCCTGGAGGGAAGTCAGCGCCTGCTGCACGGAATCGGAATACAAACCGGAGGTCAGCAGTCCGCGTATGCCGCCGCACCGAAACACCCGAAACCGCTCCGCATCATTCTCCGCCGGAATCCGCCGGGGATAGTTGTCCCCGGAAAGCACATAGGTCCCCACTCCTGCCTGCCGCAGATAGTGAGCCATCAGGGAAGCCATACCGGATTTACCGGAACCGGAGCCGCCGCAGATGGCGACGACTGCCCGGTGCTTCGGGCTTGCGGACATCACTTTCCGAAGTTCTTTTACCAAAACGGGAAACAGAACCCCTGCTTTTTTCACCTGCTCGGGATGAATGCTTACCCGGTCGCCCGGCATATCGCCGTGGGGAATGGCGGTGAGGTCGGCAATTTCAGGCGGAACCCATGATTCGATTGCTTCAAACAAAGGTTGCATACGCGAACGCCTCCTGTCTTTTTTCTATCAGTCCTCCGCCGTCCACTCGACGACCAGACTGTCATATTCTTGAGGAATTGCAGAGAGGGTCAGACCGCACTGGTTCCATACACGGCCGGTGTGTACTTTGCCGTTATAAGAGCAGCGGTACTTCCGGTCGTCTGCAAGGCCCTTCACCGGCAGATTCACCGGAATCGGGTTGCCCTCGCTGTCGGTCTTCACCATGGTCACCATGGCGCGGCTTCTGTCCTGTGCCACAAAGCCCCAAGCCATGAAGTCCCGGTCATGCAGGCCGGTGAGACGGTAATATTCGCCCTCGTGGGTCAAATCGTAATAATGCTTGAAATCGGCAATTTGGGTTTTCACCATCTCTTTTTCCTCGTTGGAAACCTTGTTCAGGTCCAGCTCATAGCCAAAGCTGCCGGAAAGAGCCACATTGCCGCGGGTTTTGAAGGAAGTCTCCCGGCCGGTCTGATGATTGGGCACTGCCGAAACATGGGCGCCCACCGCGCTGATGGGATAGAAGAAGGATGTGCCGTACTGAATCCGCAGGCGGTTGATGGCGTCGGTGTTGTCGCTGCACCAGATCTGGGGAGAATAGTAGAGCATACCGGCATCAAAACGTCCGCCGCCGCCGCTGCATCCTTCCAACAGCAGATCGGGGAAGCGCTGCAAAAGCCGCTCCATCAGGTCATAAACGCCCAGCACATAGCGGTGGAAAATTTCCCCGCTGCGGCCCATGGGCGAAAGAGTGTGGCTGTACACGTCGCTGATGCTCCGGTTCATATCCCACTTGACATAGTCGATGGGCGCGTTCCCCAGAATCTCGGTCATGCGCTCCAGCAGATAGTCCCGAATCTCTTTTCGGGACATATCCAGCACCAGCTGGTTCCGGCTGCGAGTGGGTTCCCGTCCCGGAATCTGAAGAGCCCAATCAGGATGAGCGCGATACAGGTCGCTGTCCTCGGAGATCATCTCCGGCTCAAACCACAGGCCGAATTTCATTCCCATATTGTGAAGGTCGTTTCCCAGCTGTTTCAGGGTTCCACCCATTTTTTTCTCGTTGACAAACCAGTCGCCAAGGCCGCTGTTGTCGTCGTCCCGCTTGCCGAACCATCCGTCATCCAGCACCAGCATTTCAATGCCCAGCTGAGACGCCTGCCGGGCGATGTTGAGAATCTTGTCCCGGTTGAAGTCAAAATAGGTGGCTTCCCAGTTATTGATGAGCACGGGACGGGGCGCGTGCTTGTATTTGCCGCGGCACATATGCTCCCGCAGGATATGGTGATACTGCTGGGAAAGCTGGGTCAGGCCGTTCTCCGAATAGCTGAGAATCACCTGGGGCGTATCAAAGGCTTCACCCTGCTCCAGTGTGAACCGGAACCAATCGGGATGAACACCCATCTGCACGCGGGTCTGGTTTTTCTGGTCTTTCTGAGCGGCAAACAGGAAATTGCCGCTGTATACCAGGCAGAAACCATAGCAGTCGCCAAAGGTTTCCGTGGTTTCGGGCCGGCAGAGAATGACACCGGGGTTATGATGATGGCTGGAGGTACCCCGAACGCTGCCGATAGAGGTGCAGGCATAACCCACGGGAACACGGCAGAAATTCCGCTCCATGGCATGGCGGCCTGCAAAATGAATCATTTCATACTCGCCAAAAAGATAATCCAGCGAACAGGAAAGGGCTTTTTCCAGAATGACCGGCGTGTTTCCGGCATTTTCCACCCGCATGGCGCGGGTAATGACGTTTGCTTCTTCAAACACACCATAATACAGGTGCACCACCACGTCGGATGCCTTTTCCTTCATGGTGAGCACCAGCGTTTCGGCGGATTCCTCCTCTGTATCATACAGAGCGGGCATTCCCGGAACCGGAAGGGCATGGGGGATAATTTCCCAGCCCTGGAACCGGAAATCAGCCGCAGTGCTTCCGTCGGCGAAGGTCATCCGAAGCATATCATTTCGGAAATCGCCTACGCCGCTGGAAGGAAGCTCCTGCGGCAGAAGATCCAGCGAATAGGTACGGTCGCCCATGGCCTCCGGAGGATTTCCGGAAAAGCCGGTATCCGCTTTGAATACCAGCTCTTCCAGATCCTCGGGGTCAATTTGCTTGCCGTAATAGGTGTGAAGAAGAACGCCATGGCAGTCCACCTTCATCTGATAGGTGCTGTTTCGGGTTTGAAGGGTGAACAGATTGTCTTTTACGATAATTGCCATAGGTTTCTCCTCCTGTACAATGCAAAATTATTCTTTCACTGCGCCGATCACAATACCGGACACAAAGTATTTTTGCAGGAAGGGGTAGATCACGAGCAGCGGGATCGTGGACACCACAATTTTGGTGGCATTGAAGGCCCGGTTGCTCATCTGGGAAAGCTGCTTGAGCTGTTCCGCGTCGGTGACCTGTGTAATATCAACCGTCAGCTGCTGAATGTAGGTCTGCAGAGGATACAGAGAAGCCTTGTTCATATAGAGCAGTCCGGAGAAGTAATCGTTCCAGTGTCCCACGATAGAGAACAGTGCTACTGTTGCCAGTGCAGGCAGGGAAACCGGCAGATAGATTTTCACCAGAATAGTCAGCGGGGAAGCGCCGTCAATACGGGCGGCTTCGTCCAGAGATCCGGGAACACTCTTGAAGAAGTTAATCATCAGGATGACATTGAACACCGGAACTGCACCGGGAAGCACCAGCGCCCAGATGGTATCAGTCAGTTTCAGGCCGCTGACCACCATGTACAGGGGGATAATGCCGCCGGAGAACAGCATGGCGAAAATGACAAACTTAATGTAGATCTCTCTTGCAGGGAAACGGAGCTTACTTTTGGACAGAGGATAGGCCATGGTGATGACAAAGAACATATTGATCAGAGTTCCCAGCACCACTCTCTGGACGGAAATCCAGAAAGAAGCCCAGAACTGTCCATCGTTGAGCAGCTTGCTGTAGGTTGTCAGGGTAAAGTCAACCGGCAGAAGTCCCACCTGATTGGAGGCCACTGCATCGCTTCCACTCAGGGAAATGGCGATCATATTGATCAGAGGAAGCAGGCAGCTCAGGGTCATCAGAATGACAACCAGCCAGATAATGACTTTCGCCGTATAGGCGCCGAATGATTTCTTTTGAATCATATCTCTCACTGCTTCCTTTCTTAAAAGATTCCGCTGCCGGTGGTCTTTTTCGCCAGCTTGTTGGCGCCCAGAATCAGCACAAAGCTGATGACGGACTTGAACAAACCAACGGCCGCACCGATGCTGTACTGGCCTTCCACCATACCGATACGATACACATAAGTATCAATGATATCACCGGTTTCATATACAATGGGGTTATACAGGTTGAAAATCTGGTCAAAACCTGCGTTGAGGATATTGCCCAGATTCAACGCAACCATCAATACAATGGTGGGCATCAGAGACGGGATGGTAATATGCAGAATCTGCTTGAAACGGGAAGCACCGTCGATAGAACCGGCTTCATAGAGGCCGGGATCGATGGAGAGCAGCGCCGCCAGATAGATGACAGAGTTATAGCCGAATTCTTTCCAGACATCGGTACCCACAATCACCGTACGGAACCAGTTGTTATCTGCCAGGAACTGAATGGGTTCCATGCCGAACAGGCCAAAGAAGGCGTTGATGGGGCCATCCAGAGAGAACATATTGCTGACAACGGTAGCCAGCACAACCCAGGAAAGGAAGTGGGGCAGATAAACAATGGTCTGGAATGTTCTCTTGAAAAAGCTGCCGCCCAGCTCATTGAGCAGGATGGAGAAGAGAACGGGAACGATGGTATTGAATACCAGTTTTGCAAAGGCGATAATCAGAGTGTTCCAGAACACCTGCACGCTGTCGGGGAAACTGAAAATAATCTCAAAGTTTTCCCAGGCTACCCATTTGGAACCAAACAGGCCGCGAGCCGGAATGTAATCCTGGAACGCCATCAGGGAACCTACCAGCGGGACAAAAACGAAGATCAGCAGCATGATCATGCCGGGAAGCAGCATCAGGTGGAACGTAAGACGCTCTTTCGAACCGCCCTTGCCGGTCACGGCTTTTGCAGCTTTTTTACCAGACATAAGCGCCCTCCTGTGAATAAAATTTTATCAAATATCAGATTTCCGGTCAACAAACAGCCTCCAAAACATTTTGGAAACCACTGCGTTTCCACAGGTTCTGGAGGCTGATGTTACCTTTTCACAAAAGCAATCCGGGCTGAATTACTCGGCAATCGCCTCATTGACTTCCTCGGTAATTTTGTCGCCGCCGGCGCTCTTCCACTGTTCCACAAAGCTGTCAAACTCGGAAATATCCTTTTCGCCGGTGATGATCTTCAGAACCGTTTCCATCTCCATCTTTTCCAGAGAGCTCCAGCGGGAACCCATGGAGCCGGTGGTTTCAAAGAAGGAAGGTACCAGGAAGTTGGCGGGCTCTTCAATCATCTTGAAGATGGATACCATACGGGACATGTACTGAGAATAATCGGCGGAATCTGCCTTTTCGCCGGCTTCTTCGGCTGCCAGGAACCGCTGGGCGGACTCATAGTAGCTCTGCTCTTCGGTGGTCAGGGTGGACTCATCCGCGTCGCCGTTCATAACGTCGGCCACATGCTGGGTCATCAGTTCTGCGTTGTTGCCAGGCTGCACTTCGCAGTACAGGGGCCAGTTGAAGTATGCCAGGGTCTGGTTTTCCTTAATTTCCTTAGCAGCGTCACTCTTGTCCTGCTTGGAGTACTCGGAGTTCACATTGACGATCTTCATAGCCAGTTCGGGATGCTCATAGCCCTTGCGAACTACCACAAAACCGGCATAAGGCTTGGTGCTGATAGCGTTGATTTTTCCGTCATCGCCTACAGGGCAGGAAACGTTGACCCATTCAGCGTCGTCAGAAGCGTAAGTAGAAGTCTGAGCCTGGTTGAAAGGAGACCACCAGGGTCCGATATAAGCGCCGCACTTGCCGGAAGAAATCAGGCCCACGATGTCGTCGTTGGTGCGGGTTGCAAACTCTTTGTCGATGATGCCTTCGTTATACCAGCGATTCAGCAGTTCCAGAGGAGCTTTCATCTCTTCCTGAACGGAACCGTATACAGCTTTTCCGTCGTCATCAGTAATCCAGATGTTGGGATAAGCACCTAGAGCCGTGAAGACATTGTCAATGGCGAAGGTATTGTTGGGATAATCGCCGTATACTTCGCTATGTACCACCATGCCCATGGTGTCATTCTGTCCATTGCCATCGGGGTCTTTTTCAATGAAGGCTTTCAGAACAGCTTCCATCTCTTCCAGAGTGGAGGGTTCTTCCAGCTTCAGGTTGTCCAGCCAGTCCTTGCGCAGCCACAGGAAATCCTGACCGTCGCTCAGCTGAGTTTTGGGAATGGCCATCAGCTTGCCGTCGAAGGTTGCGGCATCCAGCGGGCTGTTGCCTTCGCCGTAACTTGCATAAGCCTCTTTCACGGTGTCACAGGCGATGTTTTCATAAATGTCAGTGAGATCTTCAATCAGATCGCTTTCCACCAGATCCACCAGCGTCTCATAATTGGAAACATGCATGATGTCGGGGATGTTCTGGCTGGCGATTGCCATGGAAACCTTCTGGTCATAGTCCGCACCGGAAACTGCTTCAAAAGCGTTCTCGTTCTGAACGTTCAGCACTTCTTTCAGATAACGGGTGTAAGCGTTGTTCTCGGTGGTGTCGTCCTCATAAGCGGTACCGGCCAGCACGTCGGAACCCTGGTTGGTCAGGTTATAACCGGTAGTGTAGGTTACCAGCTCGGGATACTTGCCGTAAGGGTCATTGGCGGCAGCTTCCCATGCGGCCTTCTCCTCTTCGGTCATGCCTGCGGTAAAATCTTCCTCTCCGCTGCTGCAGGATGCCATGGGAAGCAGCAATGCGGCGGCGGACACGAGCGCGAGCAGTTTTACAATCTTCTTCATTTCGTCGTTCCTCCTGTAATGTGAATTTCGTTTGGATATTTTGCTGTTGATTTCTGCACTTGAAGAAAATCTCTGGCTATATGATACAAAAGTTTTCAAATTATTCATATATCAGATTTCCGACAAACATATCAATTTCCCGTTCATTTTCCCGGATTTGTTTTACTTTTTTCCGGGAATACTCTATAATTAAACACAGATAAATCTGTAGAAATACGACAACATCACAAATTTACCCCAGAATTTTCCGGTAAAAAAACCGCTGCCTCTGTACCATTTCCGTACAGCCGGCGTTCTGGAAAGGAGCTGTCCATCTTGTTCCGACTTCTGATTCTGGACGATGAAAAAAATGAACGGGACTGTCTGCGCTTTCTGATTGAAAAAGCCAAACTGCCCTTTGAAATGCGGGATGTAGACAATGCCTTTACTGCATTGGACATTCTGAAAAACTGGCAGGCCGACGTGATCTTAACGGATATTCAAATGCCCGCCATGAATGGTCTGGACTTTATTAAAGAAGTTTCCCAGCTGTATCCTGATACCAAACTGATTATTTTCAGTAACTATGCAGAGTTCGAATATGCCCGGGCCGCACTTCATTATGGAGTGGAAAACTATATTCTGAAACCGGTCATTCCCACAGAATTGGAGAACACCCTGAATTCTGTAATCGAACAGATCACAGAAGAGCGGACTGTCAGCCAGCGCTTACAGGCCAGTATGCTGCAATCTGCCATCCAGATGGCGATTTTCAGCAATTTGGAAAAAGAGTCCTTCAGCGAGGAAACACTGGAACAGCTTCAGCGCTTTACCCGGATGGTATTGCTGGATCTTCCCAATTCCTTTCTGGAAAACAATTACGCCCAATTATACGAAGGACTTCGCTCCCGGATGCACTTGAATTTTGCTTCGCTCAACCTGACCCCTCAAGCCCTTTTGCTGATCCAGGACGAAATTTACGATGAAAAAGCATTTGGCGTTCATATCACTTCCCATATTCAGGCAAACTATGGGGTTTCCTGTTATCTTGCTATCAGTCGTCCCATGAAATACTACAGCTCTCTGAAAGAGGCCTATGCCTATGTAGAGCAACGGATGGAACAGCGCTTCTGGAACCCTTCCGAACACATCTTTACCTATCATAACGGAGATTCTGAAACCATGATTACTGAAGATACCGACGACAACACACTGCTGGCCCTGATTAAAAACGCTCTTTCCTCCCGGGATGAAGCCAAATTTACCCAGGGAATGGACCTGTTTTTGAAAAAGTACCGCCGCCAGAGCAATCAGTCCCAAATCTATGTGAAATTTGTCTTTTCCAACCTGGTGGCTTCCCTCTACCCCTTCCTTCCCGACAGTGTGAAACACTCCGGTCCTTCCATGGAAACCATTATTTCCGACCTGTATTTACAGAGGGACATTTCCAAAATCATCGATATGGTGCAGAAAATGGCGGAACCCATTGCTCAATCCTTCAGCGACTCCAACCAGAATATCCGGCGGGAGCTGGTGATTGTTCAGAATTACATCCATGAGCACTACAGTCAGGAACTTTCCGTAGAACTGTTGGCGTCCATCGTCTTTCTTTCCCCGGATTACTTAAGCCGACTTTTCAAAAAAGCAACCGGAAAAAGCCTGTATCAGTATATCCGCCAGTTCCGCATGGAAAAAGCCAGCGAACTGCTTCGAAACACCACCAAAAAAGTCATTGACATCGGTGTAGAAATCGGGTATCCCAATTATTCGTATTTCTGCCAGAGTTTCCGGGAATATTTTGGAAAATCCCCGGATAAGTACCGTCAGGAGGGCAAGAATGCATAAATTTATCCGCCGCTGCGTTCTTCGGCTGCAAAATCTCAGCTATCGAAAAAAGCTGGTCCTGACTTCCTTTACGGTCAGCATCATTCCTCTGATGATTACGACGGTTTTCTGCTATTATCAGATTGTCAGCAATCTATACGAAAAGGAAACCACCGCACTGGAATACACCCTGAACACCGCCTCTGATTCCCTGAATCATCAGCTGGAACTTTACGAAAATCTGATTACCCATATCACCAGCTCCGACACGGTTATTACCACCGCCTCCCGAAAATACGACAGTATTTATGAGAAATACGAGCAGTTTACCTACTCCTATGATGTGTTTCTCACCAGTGTCTATAATCAGCATCCGGATGTGGAACAGGTTACTCTGTACACCCGTCAGGAAGACCTGTCTCACGGATTGCAGCTGCGCCCTCTCTCCGAATTGCCCCAGCAAACCTGGTTCACCGGAAGTCTGGATACCATTCAGGCGGAACCCCAATGGTATGTGGATACAGATGGCACCATGGTCGTACTGGCTAAGGTCCCGGAACCCTACGCCAAATATATCAAGGCCTATTCTGACAACTGTGTGGCCATCCGGATTCCGGAAAAATCCTTTTTCTATTTTCTGGATTACATTTCCGACGACTGCGATATCAAAATCTCCTCTCCGGACAAAACCTATTTTGAATACACCTCTCCCTCTATTGCTGGACGAGATCCAGAACGTATGACCAGTATTTCTTCCACTCTTAAAAATGGCTGGACCATTACAATGGAAAAACCATATTATCTCATTGTCCAATCTGCCGAGCAGATGATTGTGGTTATGATTGTTATTATGGTTGTCTGCCTGCTGCTGATTTTCTTCCTGAGCAACCTGTTTTCCGAATATTCTGTCAAGCGCATTGACCGGCTGCGCAACGCCATGCATACGGTCCAGAAAGGTACCTTCAACATTTTGATCTACGATGGCTGTCAGGATGAAATCGGTGAACTGACCAACAACTTTCAGAAAATGGCCGATGAAATCCGGATATTGATTCAGGAAAATTATCAGAGCAAAATCACCCTGAAGGAAGCCCAGCTGAAGGCCCTGCAAGCACAGATTAACCCTCATTTTCTCTATAACTGCCTGTCGCTGATTAACAGCCGGGCCCTCTTGACCCATCAGGAGGACATCAGCCAGATGTCCCAGCTCATGTCCACATTTTATCGAACCACCCTGAACAAAGGCCGGTCCGATATCCTTCTTCGGGACGAGATTCGCAATGTGATTTCCTATATCGAAATCCAGCAGCTGCTGCACGACAACGCTTTTCAGGTATTGACGCAAATCGATCCCATGCTGCCGGAAATTTATGTGCCCAATCTGATTTTACAGCCGCTGGTGGAAAATTCCATCATCCACGGTATCCTTCCCAAAAAAGCCGGAGAAGGCAAACTGTTCCTCACCATCCACCGGGTGGATGATATGGTTCACTTTACCGTCATGGATAACGGAGTGGGAATTCCGCCGGAAAAAATCCCCCTTCTCACCCAGACGGAATCCAGCGGGTACGGTTTAAAAAATGTAAATGAACGGCTGCTCCTCACTTACGGAGAAGCCTCCGGCCTCAAAATCAACAGTATTCAGAATGAGAGCACCATGATTACCTTCTGCATCCCCATCTCCACAGATGGCAGCTCGACCCATTTTACCAGCGTATAAGATTGTTTATTTTGATAACTCCTCCCTTCAAGCCGAACAGCCGCCTGATTCCATCACGGAAACACGGGCGGCTGTTCGGTTTTTTCAAGTAAAGTTTTCCGCAAACAAAAAACCGAAGCGTTTCCGCTCCGGTTTTTTGTTTGAGAAGGAATAATGAAAAAGAAGGGTATTTATGAAAACGCCTGTCTCAGGCACTTGTACTTGGTCTGTCACGCTGGCGGCCCGGTATTCCGTCCTGTGTCCGTCAGCTTCGACAGTGAAAAAGGGGATGCGATTTTTTATTTCCAGATTTCACTCCGTTTGTTTGATTTCATGGCTATAGTATATCCCGCAATTATGTCCCAAATTTTAATGGACTAATAAGAATTCCGAAATAATATTGACCAAATTATGAACCCGGGAAACAATCTGAAATTTTCTGTCTTCTGTGCCTGTTCGGGTGTTTCAAAAGTCTTACGCCAGCGTTTCCACGGCTGCTTTCTGAATGGCCAGACCGGCTTGATACCGCTTCATAAAGTCCCGGAATCCTTCCGCGTTGGCCGGGTCGGGCTGTTCCACAATTCCCACACTGCCGTGGAAAACTTCCTGACTGAGATATTCTTCCAGAGACTGCTC
>CAJMOI010000046.1 GCA_905215105.1 uncultured bacterium | reverse complement strand
GCCCGCCCGGCACAGGGTGTCGATGTCCCGCTGGATGGTCCGCCGGGAGACCTCGAACCGTTCCGCCAGCTCCGGCGCAGTGACCTTCTCCCGCTGGAGCAGGAGGGAGAGAATGCCGATGAGCCGGTCCAGTTTCATGTTCTCACGTCCTTTCTACCGCAGGTCCCCGGGGCGCCGGGGACCCCTTCTGTCAGGCCATTATACCACAGCAGGCAGGCAGCGTCCTGTCCGGTTTTCCCCCGCCAGCCAGGCCGGAGGTCTACGCTGCGCAGGTTGCCCCCCGGCGTCCCTTCTGGTATCATGGCGTCAGTTTGAGAAAAGGAGCGCAACTATGGACGCCTATGTAACCGGAAGCACCATCAAGCAGCTGCGGGAGGCCAGAAAGCTCACCCAGGCAGAACTGGCAGCAAAGATCGACGTGAGCCACAAAACCGTCTCCAAGTGGGAGACGGGCAAGGGCCTGCCGGACATCTCCCTGCTCACCCCCCTGTCCGCCGCCCTGGGGGTCTCTGTGCTGGAGCTGATGTCGGGGGACGCCGTCCGCAACCGCAACCGCTCGGCCAACCTGCTGCGGACCAAGTTTTACGTCTGCCCCATCTGCGGCAACATCATCCACGCCGTGGGAGAAGTGGTGGTCAGCTGCTGCGGGGTGGCCCTGCCCCCGCTGGAGGCGGAGGCCCCCGACCAGGACCACCATCTGTCCGTGGAGGAGGTGGAGGACGAGCACTACGTCACCCTCGCCCACCCCATGACGAAAACCCACTACATCTCCTTCCTGGCCTATGTCACCTCAGACCGGGTGCAGCTGGTCAAGCTCTACCCCGAGGGCAGCGCCGCCTGCCGCTTTTCCCTGCGCCAGGGCGGGTATCTGTACTGGTACTGCAACCGGCATGGGCTGCTGGTTCAGCGGGTGTGAGGTTTCTGGCTTAGACACCCCCCTGTTAAGTTCTGTTGCTTGCCCTGCAAGGCATCTGAGGGTATCATAGAGCTGTGCAGATTCCTGGGGAAAGGAGCGCGAACCTATGCTTCACGAGCAAATCAAAGCCCTGCGCAAAGCCAAAGGAATGAGTCAGGAAGAGCTGGCCGTCCAGCTGCATGTGGTAAGGCAAACCGTCTCAAAGTGGGAAAACGGCGTTTCCCATAGTTAAAGATACCGTACCTACAACCCATGCTTACGATATGAGCAAGCCCTTCTATCAAGGGATCTTCCGCTGGATGATACAGTGGAGCTGAGGCTGAACCAAGAGATGACAAGGCATAATTTCAAGGCAACACATAGTTCGTCTCGTCCGAAAGAATGTGTATGTGTCCCTCTGTGCGGTAGCTGCGCTTTTATCAAGGGGCGCACAAATCATGCTTATAATGGTGCGACATAATCCAGCATTCACAGCTGTGGGAACTGGCCTACTGATTGCTTTAGAAAAGAAACTTTACAGATACCATGGACTGTGGTACAATGTGGAAAAGTCAGAAGAATCAGGGGTTGACAACCTATGAGAAGGCGCAATATACTGACAGCAGAGCAGAGCAGAGCAGAGCAGAGCAGAGCAGAGCAGAGCAGAGCAGAGCAGTAGCTTTTCTCTGCCTATTGTTATGCCCAAATATAGAAAAAGGCGCGTTTGGACACAGGATAATTGTGTCTGAACGCGCCTTTCAGCTTTCATCAGGGATATATTCCAGAATGTCGTCCACCTTGCAGGAGAGAATCCGGCACAGATCATTCAATGTGGCGGTGGAGATATTCCGGTTGTGCTTCAGGGAGTCCAGGGTTCCCCGGCTGAAGGAATAGTCCTTGATCAGCGTATAAGTTGTGATCCCCCTGCGCTTCATGGTTGCCCAAAGCGGGTCATAAACGATCAAAAAAACCACCTCACCCGTGGTTTCCATTATATTTCCCGGTGTGGACCTTGAATATTCCCGATATATCGGGTATAATCCACAATGTAAAATCCAGGGTGCGTACCCTGATTGAAAAATGTGTAAACGAGAGGAGTACAAGCAATGAAAAAACGAATATTGTCCATATTGACGGCTCTATGTTTGCTGGCGACCATGTTGCCTATGACAGCGCTGGCGGCAGATGTAGGAACGACTTTTGATGCGGGTGGAATCACCTATGAGGTGACAGGTGCTGATACGGTGTCGGTCACCAAAAAGGGTGATGGAACCTTGTATACCGGTGATATTACTATCCCGGAAACGGTGTCCGACGGTACGACGTCATACAGTGTAACTGCAATCGGGAACGATGCTTTCCGGAGCTGCGTAGATTTGGGCGCTGTTACAGTGCCCTCCAGCGTCAAGACCATTGGACAGACGGCGTTCGGCTATATTGGCAGCCCCATGAATATGGGTAAAAATACATTCTCTATTACGTTGAATGAGGGGCTGGAGACAATCGGTGCTGAGGCCTTTATTGGCTCCCGCAAACTGAAAAGCATTCATATCCCGGCTTCGGTGACGACATTGGGAACCAAGATATTTCAGAATTGCACAAATTTGACGACTGTCACATTTGCTGAAAACTCTAAGCTGACAGCAATCCCGGCAAGCTGTTTTTATTGTAACGCTTCTGGCTCTCTGTCCAGCATCACCTTGCCGGTTGGCCTTACCTCTATCGGGCGAGGCGCATTTTGCGGTACAAAGCTGACGAGTATTGATATTCCGTCTGGGGTCACGGAGATTCCTGAAAATGCGTTCTACAATACTCCCCTTGCAACCGTTACAGGTTTGGACGGTGTGACAAAGATCGGAAAAGGCGCCTTTAGAAACACCTGCCTGACCGGAGAATTTACCATTCCAAATACAGTCACCGAAATTGGGTCTAACGCGTTCAACAGCACGGATTTTACAAAGGTTGTCTTTGAAGCAGGCAGCCAGCTGACAACGCTCGGCTCTTCGGCGTTCCTGGGGTGCTGGAATCTGACGGAGATTGCATTCCCCAATACGGTGACGGAACTGCCTGAAAAGGTTTTGGAGGGCTGCTCCAAGTTAACTTCTGTTACGCTCCCCAACGGGATTCCTGCCATTCCCGCCAACGCATTCAAAAACTGTTCTATCTTGGAATCAATTGAGATTCCAACATCGGTCACCGAGATGGATGCCACGGCATTCAGCGGCTGCACCAGTCTGAAGAATATTGATGTGGGTGCGTCTGAGTATTTTGTCACAGAGGATGGGATTCTTTATAACGGTGACAAGACGGAACTGCTCCGTGTATTCAATTATGAAAGCAAAACTTACGAAATCCCTGACAGTGTGACAACCATTGCAGAAGGCGCTCTGGTGGGAACCACGATTACAGCCGTTACTTTCCCGGAGAACAGTACACGCACTGTGATAACTGAGAATATGTTTAAGGGCTGTAGCAATCTGACCTCCATTACACTGCCTGGCAGTCTGCAAACAATTGAAGATTATGCTTTTTTAAGCTGCACAGGATTGACAAATATGGTGATCCCTGAAGGCGTCACCGCCATTGGCGGAGCCGCCTTCTCGGGGGCAAATAAACTGGAAACCATCCAGCTTCCCAGTACATTGATGGAATTGGGCAGAGGTGCTTTCACTGGCTGTTCCGCTTTGAAATCCGTTGCACTGCCTGATCAATTGTCGGTGATTCAGGATCGCACATTTTGGAATTGTTTTGCGCTGGAAACGGTGACACTTCCGGAAAATTTGCGTGAGATTGGGGAATCTGCTTTTTGGGATGCTGACGCTTTAACTTCCATCCAGATACCGGAAGGAACAACGGCCATTGGACCTTCTGCATTTGGGTCCAGCGGGCTCACCTACACTGTTGTACCTGCAAGTGTCGTTTCTATTGGCACTGATGCATTTCCTACCCATGGTAGAACCTGCACCTTTGTAATGATGCCGACAGATTTCAATATTACAGGGGCTGGCATCAAGAATATCTATGATAGCACTCCGGTTCGGCAGCAGGTTACGGTATACTGCCCCGTATCAATGGTAGAACGGCATAAAGACATGCTGGATAGCAGAGATTGGGGCAACGTCATCGGCTATGACCTTTCTCTGAAGGATGCCAGTCTGAGTGAAGGCGGCACTTATGACCTTGCAAACATCACAGCGCCGGAGGGCGTAACCCTGGTAACTACCTCCAACAACGTGGAGGCTGCAACTGTAAGCGGCAAGACCGTTACCGGAGTGGCTGAGGGCACTGCCACCGTTACCGCGCAGCTGAAGGTGGGCGAGATCGTAGTGATGGAGGATACCTGCACCATCACCGTCACTGCCGAGGGCGCAGTGATTCCCACCGTGGAGGAGCCTGTAACCAATACGGACAAGATTACTGAAACAGAGGACAAGAACACTGCCGGTAATGTGGCCGGCTCTGTGGCCGCTGATGAAACCATCACCAGCGCCGCCCAGTCCGCTGCCAACAGCCTGAACAGCTCCGCAGAGAAGGAAACCCTGATTAGCAAGGGCAAAGAAGAGTTGAGCCCCACCGAGGAGCAAAAGGTCTCCCTCTACACCCAGACTTATCTGAACATCGAGGCCACGGGGCTTTCCAAGGATGCTGAAAACAGCGCCATTACCTCCATCACCCTGGACATCACTCCCATGATGCAGGTGGTCGCCTCTACCGCCACCAACTCTGCGGAAGTGGACATCAAGACAGAAGAAAACACTGACGGAAATGCTGTGATAGTAAAGCGTGCGGAGGCACTGAAAATCACTACACCCGCCGAGATCGTCGTGACCCTGCCCAGCAACTTTGCCAGTCAGACTGTGTATGTGAAGCATCAGGCCAGCAACGGCGGCACCTACTTCTATGAGGCTACCGCTGACAGCACTGGCAAGGTCACTTTCACTTCCACCCACGGTTTTAGCCCCTTCACATTCTCCCTGACCAACGAGGCCGTGGCTGAGGTGAACGGTATTGGCTACGCCAGCTTCCAGGAGGCTGTCAATGCAGCCGTTGACAACGATGTTGTTGAGGTCTTTAATGATGATGGCAACCTGACTGCTACCGTGTCCGGCAGCAGCCGCACCATCACGGTGAAGAACAGCACCGGCAGCAGCATTACTGTGACCCTGAACGGTCAGACCATGACCATTGACAACGGTGCCACCCAGGAATACACCTACACCCGTCCCAGCAGTGGCGGTGGCTCCAGTGTGACTACCTATGCCATCAGCACTCCCTCTAAGGTCAGCAACGGCACCATTAAGGTCAGCCCCACCAGAGCCTCCAAGGGTACCACGGTGACCATCACTGTCACTCCCGATGAAGGCTATGAGCTGGCTAAACTGACTGTTACCGACAAGGACGGCGACACCGTGAAGCTGACCGATAAGGGCAACGGCAAGTACACCTTTACCATGCCCGCTTCTGCCGTGGAGGTTGAGGTCTCCTTCCAGGAGATCGTCGTTGAACCCGACAACCCCTTCTCTGATGTGAGCACCAGCGACTACTACTATGATGCCGTGCTGTGGGCTGTGGAGAATGGTGTGACCAATGGCACCAGCGCCACCACCTTTGGCCCCAATATGGCCGTGTCTCGTGCTCAGATGGTGACCTTCCTGTGGAGAGCCCACGGCTCCCCCAAGGCCACCGGCACCAACCCCTTCGCCGATGTGAGCACCAGCGACTACTACTATGACGCCGTGCTGTGGGCTGTGGCCAACGGCGTGACCAACGGCACCAGCGCCACCACCTTCAGCCCTGACATGGATGTGACCCGTGCTCAGGCTGTCACCTTCCAGTGGCGGGCTGCCGGTTCCCCGGTGGTGTCTGGCAGCAACTTTGGCGATGTGGCTACCGACGCCTACTATGCGGATGCTGTGACCTGGGCCATTGCCAACGGGATCACCAACGGTACCGGCGGCAATACCTTCAGCCCCGATGTGGTTGTGTCCCGCGCTCAGGCCGTGACTTTCCTGTATCGGGAGCTGGGCTGAACACCTTTGAACCAGATGGCTTCGGCACAGCGTGTCTGAGCCATGTAACCGCAAAATAACGATGACAGGGAGAGGTTCCGACTGGAGCCTCTCCCTGTTATTTTTTGATTGAAAAAACAGCAAACAACCATGTTCCACTGGGCTGATACCACGAAATCAGCGCCTGCGATTAAAATTTTTTCGCAGGTGCTGATATTTTTTTCTTGGTTTGTATATTGTAAATCAAACTGATATAGGAACAGCGAAAGCAAGGCGTAAATATACCATATCAGGCTGCACGATCAACAGGGCGGCATAAGCCGTACCAATATTGGACATGAGAAAAGGAGGGTTGAGAAAACAGCAGGTTTCCCAAAACACAGGTGTAACGACAACAGGCACGATCTACCACATGGCAGCCAGCTATGGAGGATAAGACAGCCCCAGGCTTACGGGGGTAACAGTTTCCGAACGGAAACGCTGACCATGCAGGTGAACGGCCTGCACACCGTTTTCGCTTCCTGTTTTCCCCCGGCAGGCAACCGGGAAAAACAAGAACGGAAACGAAATAGGATGGAAGCGCAACCATCTGAAAAAATGCGCTTGTCTCAACACCTGCTGTTTAATTGTTGAACAGAATATTTGATTTTTGGAAAGAAGGGCGGCAAGTAAACGGGCGGGCATGAAATGCACGCACGGTTACTTGTCATGCTCAGAAAGAAGGAACCTATCATGTCAGAATTGAAAGGGGCAGCAAAACGGATCTTTGGCGGTCTGCAAAATCGGCTGTCCAAGCTGGCACGGTTTGGGCAAAGCAAGCATGAGGCCAAACAGGCAGCACGGGAGTCCTACTTCAAAGAGCATGGAAATCTGGAGGGCTACAACCCGGCCAAGGTGGACGGAATTTTCAGTCTGGGTACCATGGAAACCTACCGGGCTGCCATGCAGCCCTTCGCAAAGTGGCTTTCCGCCCACAAGGTAAAGAATGCCGCTCAAATCACCAAGGCCCATGCTGCTGCCTACCTGCAGGAGCGGGAGGCGGCAGGGCTGTCCTCCTGGACGGTGAGCCGGGATATGGCCGCCATCAACAAGGCCATGGGGTTTGACTTGTCAAAAAAGGAACTGGGCCTACGTCAGCGAAAAAAATCAGAGATCACCCGCAGTCGGGAGGAGACCGAAAACGACCGGCGGCGGTTTGGAAGGTTTCAGGATCAGATTACCGTTGCCAAAGCCTGTGGGTGCCGCCGTGCCTCTATCACCAGGATTACCCCAAATGACTGTGTGCGCAACAGTCGGGGGCAAGTGGTAGGGATCCGGGTGGTGGAAAAGGGCGGCAAGGAGCGGATTGCGCCGGTTTTGAATACCTACAAGGAGCAGGTCACCGCCATCGTAAACAGGGCGCAGGAGGCCTCCAAATCTCTGTTTACGGCCTATGACACCCACATTGACAATCACCGTTTCCGGGCCGAGTATTGCTCTGCTTTACTCAAGCAGTTGGAGCAGGAGAATAGCGAGGGCAAACCCTGGTTTGGAGGAGATTTGAGAGCTGAAAACTACATCCATCTCAGCGGACGGGACAAGCACTGCGGTGATACCTACCGTGGACATCCCACCCAGGTGGTCGCCGCCGTCAGTGGGGCCATGGGACATAATCGGCTGGAAATCATCTTTTCCCACTATAACTATACGGAGTAGTCCCCTGATAGCGGGAACAGGGCCTTGCGTAAGATAAGCCACCTGATGGAAATATCAGAGTTCACACACGAAACAGGTGGCTTACATGAAACAGCCCATACGAGGAAAAACCGTTATGATCAACGGAGCTACATACTTTATAATCGGCACGACCCGGATTAAGGTCACAGAGCACTTCCAGAAAGCAGGAAAGACTTTGTCTGTGCTGGTAGAGGATATGATCAGCAATATGGCACAGCACCAGCAAGAGCCACCTTTTGCCCATTGAAGCAAAACCACGCATATGGTACAATGTTCATAGCAAGTATTGTAAGCGTGGGTTGTTTCAACAGAAGGAGGTTATGATGAAACAACCCTACAAGACAGCACTCTATCTGCGCCTGAGCCGTGATGATGAGGACTACGGTGAGAGTGTCAGTATCGAGACCCAGCGCAAGATTTTGCGGCAGTATGCCAAAGAGCATAGTCTCCATATCGTTGGCGAATATGTGGATGACGGATGGAGCGGCACGAACTTTGACCGTCCTGACTTCCAGCGTATGCTGAGAGATATTGAGACTGGAAAGGTCAACTGCATCATCACCAAAGACCTGTCCAGGTTCGGTCGTGAGCACATCATGATGGACTACTACCTGGAGTTCTACTTTCCGGAACAGCGGGTCCGTTATGTAGCCGTTGACGATAATGAGGACACGGAAAAGGGTCTGAGTGACCTGGTGCCGTTCAAGAATCTGTTCAATGAGTGGTTTGCCAAAGATACCAGTCGCAAGGTCAAAAACTCCCTCCGAGCCAAGTTCAAGGCGGGAGAGCGCACTTTTGCCTATGCTCCCATCGGGTACAAGCGGCACCCGGAGATTAAGAACAAGCTGGTCATTGACGAGGGAACCCGGTGGATTATTGAAAAGATATTCAATCTTGCATTCTACGGGGTAGGGGCGGCCAAGATCACCCGTATTCTGATGGACGAAAAGGTTCCTACTTCCGGCTGGCTGAAATACCAGCAGGACGGAAAGTTTGCCCACATCTATGCGGATGCCCCCGAGGAAAAGCGGTATGCTTGGACGATTGCCCAAGTCAAGAGTATCTTGAAAGACGAAACCTACATCGGCAATACGGTTCATTATCGAGAAACGAACATCTCTTATAAGAACAAAAAGCGGATGCGGAAACCAGAAAGTGAATGGATGCGGATCGAGGGGACCCATGAGGCCATCATCTCTAAAGATGTGTTTGAACGGGTACAAGAGCAGATCACCAGCCGCCGTAGAAAATTGGGGAACGCTACGACTCAAATATTTGCCGGGTTGGTGCGCTGCGCCGATTGTGGATGGTCTATGAGTTTCGCAACGAACAAGTGCAACAAGGTGCCGTACAGTTATTTCAACTGTACATCCTATCGGCAGTACGGTAAAATCGAGGGGAAATGCTCCGCTCATTATGTCCGCTATGATGTTTTGTATACCTATGTGTTGTCCCGTATCCAGTACTGGTCGGAACAGGCCCAGATGGACGAACAGGGCCTTTTACGGCAGCTTCTGGCGACCAGTGACCGGGAGAGGGCTGCGGCGGCCAAGCGGCAGGCTTCTGAACTGGCCAAGGCTCAAAAGCGCAAGGCCGAGGTGGACAAGCTGTTCGCTAAAATGTACGAGGACTGGGCCGCTGAACGGATCACGGAGGCCAACTTCACGATGCTCTCTCAGAAGTATCAGACGGAACAGCAGGAACTTGAATCCAAGATTCAAGTCTTGACAGTTCGACTGGCGGAAGAACGGGAAAATGCCTCCTATGCGGAAAAGTGGCTTGCCCTGATCCGTCAGTATGCCGCACCCACGGAGCTGAACGCCGAACTGCTCAACGCCCTGATTGAGAAGATTGTGATTCACGAGGCCACTAAAGGCGAAGATGGTATGCGAGAGCAAGAGATTGAGATTTACTACCGCTTTATCGGCAAAATTGATTAACCTGTATACATATCCTTAACTTTGGGAAACCGGGTTGTCCGTTCCCGATGCGGACGTTGTCCTGCGCATCGCGGAAGTGCTGGGGGTCTCCGTCAGCCAGCTGCTGGAGCTTCCGGCGGACAGCCAGGACGGGCTGAACTTGGCCGAAGAACTGGCAAAGGCCAACCAGCAGCTGGCGGAGCACGCACGGCGGGAAACGCTGCAGCGGCAAGTTGGCCGGAAGAGAGGGTGGATTCTGTTTCTTTCCTTTTGGGCCCTGCTGCTGGCGCTGCTCATCCGTCAGGAGATCGTCTCCCTCCTTTTGACCGGCGCGTGTCTGCTGGCGGCGGCGATCCTTCTCTATCGCAACCTGCCCCTTTTGACCAGCGAGGCCGCCGAGGACGGCAATCTGAAAGTCCTGCGCCTGACCACCCTGTGCAACATCAGCATGTTTGTGGCCGGCGTGGTATTTGCCCTTTTGATCGCCTTGGATGTGGTGACGTTTTCAGAATACGGAGAGCGGATGTTTGCCATGGCGGTCGTGTCCTGCGTGATGCTCTTTGCGGGAATCGTGGCGCCGAAGCTGCCCTACAGCAGACACACTGGTCTCCGCCTGCCGTGGACGGTATTGGACGAGGAGACCTGGTATCTCGCCCACAGGATTCTCGGCGGGATTTCTCTTCCCGTTACCCTGCTGTATATCGCCTGTTCTTTGACCGTCTCCTCCTTTGAACTGGTTACCCTGGGCGCGATGATCCTTTGGATCGGCGTGCCCGGCCTTCTTTCTGGGCTCTTCTTTTGGAGGAAAATGCGCGGCAGATAATCGCTCCCACTGCGGCAAACGCAGAAAGAAAAACCGCTGTAAGCCATCGAAAAAACGGCTTACAGCGGTTGCTTTTGGCACCCCCAGCGAGACTCAAACTCACTTCAAATATCGTATGAGCAAGGGAGATCGTTTTATGAGCACCAACGAAAAAGGGACGCCCCAAAGCAGAACATACACAGTGAATAACATCGCAGCCATTCTCGGTATTGGCCGCGCTACGGCCTATAAACTCGCAAACTCCGGATCGTTCAAGACGATCCGCATCGGCAACATGATCCGCATCTCCAGGAAGTCCTTTGAGGATTGGCTGGGGATGGAAGAAAACAAAAACTGACAGCAGAACACTGGCCAACAAAATAAAATCGCCGCACATTTTAAGTGCGGCGATTTTACCTTCAAAACGGATTTCATATCAAATGGATGATGACAATTCTACTTTTTAAACTGCCTCATTCAGGCATAGGTAGCCCTGCAGCTGAAAAAAGATCTTCTTTAGATTGGACATTCAACCAAATAATAAACCCACGATCAACAACATGGAGCATCAAATTTGATTCGTCATAATCTAGGATAATTGGCTGAATAGACTTAAATAATTGTAGCGAAACCACAGCTTTTAATGCCTGAGTAACATTTCCGGCATTTAGTTCCTGTTTTCTAGGGTGAACAGATTCAAGCGTGTTACGAATAAATCGATATGACAAGCCCCGTAGCAAGTCATCGGATGAGGCAGCTAAAATTGGGTATAGTAACCATTTATGCATTTCAAGGGTTGTTTCTTGAAATCCGCACGAATAATTAGAAAGAAATGCATTATACCTTCCGGATTGTTCACGGACAATGGCTTGAACAAGTTCTTTTACATTTCTATCTCTGCCTATTACTTGAATATCCTTCTGTGTTTCGTAGATATTGTTTTCCTCACAGATTCTGTGACAAGCCTCTTGCACAATATAGACATTTCCAAAACACTCTGCAATCAATGTATTTATAAAGCTTTCATCAAACTCTATATTTAATAGACATTGCCCTTCTAGGATAACCCGTCGCAAATCCTCTGGGCGCCACTCATCAGCATTTACAGAAACAATTCGTCCAGTTAAGTCACCATTATAAATCAACAATTTATTTTCATCCAGCCAAACACCCACTATTATAAAGCACAAATCAGAATTTTCATGGAATGCTTTTAGCTCTATCGAAAAATTTTTTTGAACATCTTGTTTTAAATAATGAAAATCTTCTAGAACAATATATTGGGTAAAATGAATTCCATTTAAGGCCGCTATAACATCATTTACATCGTCAATATCCAATTCCAGTTGACGTTGTGTTGTTTCTCTTAAATGACTTTCCTCCACTTCTGACCCGACGCTAGCCCCGCCAATACAAAAAGTAGCTTTTATGGATGCAATAAGTTTTGCCTTTCCACCCATGGATGTTTTAGTGGATTCCGTTAATTCATAGCCAGCACGTTTCAGAATATTGGCATTAAGTTCCGATATTGACCACCGATTATTACATTGAATAAGGATATATTCGTCATCCTTCAGACAATGCTTTCTCAAACAGGTCTTTCCCTGCTTAGAACTTCCAAAAATAGTCACATGTTTTTTCCTATTAAGGTTTCTACGAAAAGTATTATCAACATATTCCCTTTCAACATAGTTAAGGGGCAGGTCTCTCGAGATACCATATATATCGTCTAGATAGAATATAGATTGAGGCATACCTTTTCCCTCCTTGAAAATTATGAAACAAGTATAGCATTATTGTTTTTAAATAACAAGATGATAGATTTGAGCATACAATTAGCAGAAAAATTTTAAAACTTTACACGCCACAGTTTCTATGTGGCGTGTATTCAGTCTAGGTAAATCTAACCACTTGTCACTTATTTAAATATTCAATAAAAAATGGCCTTTTCCGTTGACCGGAAACTGCACCGAAAGGAGGTGATACTATGGCGGTATTTCGCATTGAGAAAACCCGCGACTACACAGTGATGTCCAACCACCACCTGCGCAACGCGGGGCTGTCGCTGAAATCCAAAGGGCTGCTCTCCATGATGCTGTCCTTGCCGGAGGACTGGAACTACACCACCAGGGGCCTGGCCAAAATCTGCAAGGAGGGCACGGACAGCATCGGCTCCGCCCTGAAGGAGCTGGAACGGGCTGGGTACATAGTCCGCAATCGCCTGCGGGACAGCAAGGGCAAGATCGTGGATGTGGAGTATGTCATCTACGAGACGCCCCATCCGCCGGACACGAGTCAGCCGTGTGAGGATGAACCGGATACGGCTTATCCAGATACGGAAAACCCGGATATGGATGACCCATGTCTGGAAAACCGGCCGCAATTAAATAAAGAGAAAAGAAATCCTGAAGAACCAAATACTCATTCACCAAGTACGGAAGGATCAAATCCTATCCAATCAAGCCCCCAAACCCCCGCAGGGGCCAACCGGACCGAACGGGACTGGATGCGGGAGCGAGAAAGCTATCGGGAACTGATTTTGGAGAACATCGAGTATGACTATCTTTGCAGGGATGACCGGCTGGACCGGGATATGCTGAATGAGCTGGTGGAGCTCATGGTGGATACCGTCTGTTCCCGCAGGGAGACGATCCGCATTGCCGGGGACGACTATCCGGCGGAGGTGGTCAAATCCCGGTTCCTGAAGCTGAACAGTTCCC
>CAJMOI010000045.1 GCA_905215105.1 uncultured bacterium | reverse complement strand
GCATCCTTCTTGTCGGTCTTGCCCCGTCTTAAACTGTTGTTCCCGTAGTCGTGCACCAGCATTGCATTGACTACGGAAACATAAAGCCCCGCGCCGTGGAGCAGCCAGGCCACAGGCGCATGGTAATTGCCCGTGGATTCCATCACCACACGGGTCTCGCCGTCCAGGCTTTTGAGCAGCCTTGCCAGCTCGCTCAGTTCACTGGCGGTGTGGCACACTTCAAAAGGTGAAACTACTACCTCTCCAAAGGGCCGCATGACTGCAATCGTGCTCTTGCCCTTGGAAACATCGATGCCAACACAGTTCATTCACATTCCTCCAATACCAAGAATCTGCAACCGGAAATCCATCTTTTCTCGCTGCCGATTCAATCTATTGGGTGACACGAACTCTCCGGCATCCGGTGGCTCAACCTGCTCAAATCGAACGCTGCAACAAGAGGATGGCTGACAGTCTTTCGAACGGACATAAAAGCCCAAGGAGGGATTGGTCAGCCAGTTGCTCCCCTTATTGTAGCTTAGGCACGAGATGGAGAGAAAGCCGGACTGGCTGCCCGGCTTTCCTGTCCAAATTTATTGTAATAGGAGGGATACCATGAGCGAAACAGTCAAAGGTTTGGTGGGAATGGCTGTGCTTTTTCTGTTGGGCGTAGTAATGATATGCTTCCCACAGGTCCTTTGGAAAATGGAGAATTTTCTGACGACCAAAGGAGGAGAACCCAGCGATTTCTATCTGGTTGTGATGCGTGTGGGCGGCACATTGTTCATCATGCTCGGCATTATCTTCCTCACCATCTGGATTTTTGCTTCCTGACAGGACCGACTTTCCAAAAACTCTATCCTCATTCGGATAAAAAATGCTCGCTGTACAGCGCAATTGCCTGCACAGCGGGCATTTTCAGCTTTACTTCTCAATGGGCACGATACACGCTCACGCCGTCCTTGATGGTTTCCAGCACCCGCAGACCGGGAATTTCATCCACCGGCACTGTGAGGGGGTTCCGGTCCAAAATCGCCAGATCTGCCCGTTTGCCGGGATGCAGCGTTCCCTTGGTGCGCTCTTCCCCATATTGACAGGCTGCGTTGATGGTGACACACCGCAGCGCATCGTAAACGGAAATCTTCTCTTTCGGGTCAAGCTGTACCCCGTCCCGGGTTTTCCGCGCCGCCGCACACCACACCGACTCCAGCATATCCGGCGGAATCACCGGGGAATCCTGATGCATGGTGCAGCACACCCCCGCATTCATAGCGGAATGCATGGGGCTGATTTCCATGGCCCGCTCCCCCAGATTTTGCAGGTGGACATCTCCCCAGTGGAACACATGAGCCGTAAAGAAAGAGGCCATCATGGACAGCTTTCCCATAACACGGAGCTGATCCCGACGAACCAGCTGGGCGTGAATCATCACCGGACGGATATTGGGACACCCGGTATTCCGCAGCGCCTTTTCATAGCTGTCAATCATCTGCTGAGCCGCGGCGTCTCCGTTGCAGTGAACCAGAATCTGCCGGTTGTCCCGCAGGGCTTTTTCCATGGCGGAAAGCACCTCTTCATCGGTACAGGAAGGATAACCCCGGTACTCCGTCTCCCCTTCATAGGGGCGGGAGAGCCATGCGGTTTTGCCCTGAGGGGAGCCGTCCAGAAACAGTTTATAGCCCCCGATTTTCAGATGATGTCCATACTGCCGGTCATAGTCCGGGTTCCGGTCGGACAGCTCCGGCTCATCTTTCAGGCTATGGTAACACACCACATCCGCCCGCAGCCGGTTTTCTTCATCCATTTTTTTGAGAAGGGCAAAATCCCCTGCACCGGTCATGCCGTCTTGAATGGTGGTAATGCCCCGGCGCAGATATTCCTGCTCCGCCATGGTGAACGCCGCCATCCGCTCTTCCGGCTGGGGCGGCGGAATCTGACGGGTTACCAGACTATAGGCCGCTTCCTCCAGATATCCGCTGGGGGCTCCGTCCGGTTCCCGGCTAATATGACCGCCTGCCGGGTCCGGTGTCTCCCCGGTAATGCCCAGCAATTCCAGCGCCCGGGAATTCACAGCGCCCATGTGCCCGGATTGGTGAGTGAGGGCCACCGGGTTTTCGGAAAACATATCCAGCACCCGCCGGTCAGGATGGCGCTTTTCCGCCAGCAGATTGTGGTCGTATCCCATACCGCAAACCCACGCCCCGGCGGGAACGTTTCTTTCTTTCAGGAACGCGGCCACCCGGTCAATGATTTCCTGAAACGAACGGCAGCCGGACAGCTGTACCATACACAGCGCAGATGCACAGGCAGTCAGATGGCTGTGGGGGTCGATAAAGGCAGGCATCAGAGTGTGCCCCTGCAAATCCACCCGGCGGCTGGTATCGTCCAGGAATTCCCGGGCTTTTTCCCGGGTTCCCACATAGCGGATGACGCCGTCTTCTTCCACCAGCGCCTGTGCCATGGGCCAGGTTTCCATGGTGAGGATATTTCCGTTTTCATACAGAGTCTTCATCTGCTCATTCCTTTCCGCTGTACCGTTTTTCATTTTCGTATTATTTTTATCATGCGCTTCAAATGTGAAAAAATCAACACATTTCACAAATTCCGCTTTTTTCCTTCCGGCGGAACTGTTATAATAAAGCGTACAGTTTATACAGGAAAGAAGGAATCCCCATGGAGATATCGGAATTTTTTCCTTTTTGGAAAAAACTGACGTCGCAGGAGCAGCAATTGCTGGAAGAATCCACCGCTGTCAGAACCTATGAAAAAGGAGAAATCATCCACGACGGCAGCCGGGACTGTACCGGATTACTGCTGCTGACAGAAGGTCAGATGCGGGCCTATACGGTCACCGAAGAGGGACGGGAACTGACCCTGTTCCGGTTATTCCCGGGAGATGTCTGCATGTTTTCCGGCTACTGTGCCGTCAGCTCCGTGCCCTTCCCTGTTACGGTGGAAGCCTGGGAACCCACTCGGGTGCTGGTCATTCCTTCGGCAGTCTATCGGGGACTGATGGATACCTCTCTTCCTGTAGCCCGGTTTACCAGCGACATGATGGCGGCACGGCTCAGCGAAATGATGTGGCTCATGGATCAGATTCTCAGCCGGGGCATGGACTCCCGGCTGGCGGCACTGCTGATGGAAGAAAAGTCCATTTCCGGCTCCGCTGCCCTGCACACCACCCACGAACAGCTGGCCAGACAGCTTTCCTCTGCCCGGGAAGTGGTGTCCCGGATGCTGAAATATTTCCAGACGGAAAAACTGGTGTCCCTTTCCCGTGGAACCATCACCCTGCTGGACGAAAAAGCACTGGAACTGCTGGCAGAGGGCAGCAAACGGCCTCATGTAAAATAAATTTTTCCAAATGTGACGCAGTCACGGAAAACCATTCAAAAATGGGGTATTCTATAGACACAGAAAGCGGAAACGCTTCCGGGATCAAATCATCAACCATTCATTTTGAATACGATTCTCGTACTTTTGAAAGGAGTTTTGAACATGTCTGCTACCCCCATCACTCAAAATACATTCAAATCCGAAGTCCTCGATTCCAAACTGCCCGTGCTGGTAGATTTCTGGGCTCCCTGGTGCGGCCCCTGCCGGATGCTCTCCCCTGTCATTGACCAGATCGCCGACGAGAATCCCGGTTCTCTGAAAGTGGCAAAGGTCAATGTAGACGAGGAAAACGCACTGGCCAGCCAGTTCGGCGTGATGAGCATCCCCATGCTGGTTCTCATCAAGGACGGCAAGGTGCTGGACACCTCTCTGGGCGCCAAGCCCAAGGCCGCTGTGGAAAAGTGGCTCACCTCTCACATTTCCCTGTAATGACCCGATACCGGGCCGGCAAGCCCGGTCCGGTATTTCTTTTTATACAGCAGAAGGAGGAACCCTGATGGAAGCGAAACTCTATGATACCGTGATTATCGGCGGCGGCCCCGGCGGCTACACCGCCGCTCTCTATACCGCCCGGGCAGGCCTGTCCACTGTCGTGATTGAAAAGCTCTCTCCCGGCGGACAAATGGCCACCACCGACCAGGTGGACAATTATCCCGGCTTTCCCGAAGGCGTCAACGGCTTTGAGCTGGCCATGAAGATGCAGGAAAGCGCCCAGCGCTTTGGCGCGGAAACCCATTACGGCGAAGCGGTGGAGCTGGAGCTGGCCTCTTCCCCCAAGCGGATTGTCACCGACAGCGAGGAGTTTCTGGCGAAAACCGTCATTCTCTCCACCGGCGCTTCTCCCCGGGAACTGGGCCTTGCCGGAGAACGGGAGCTGCGGGGCAAAGGGGTTTCCTACTGCGCTACCTGTGACGGGATGTTCTACAAGGACAAAACCGTGGCCATTGTGGGCGGCGGCAACACCGCAGCGGCAGACGCCCTGTATCTTTCCAAAATCTGCAAAAAAGTCTATCTGGTTCACCGCCGGGATACTCTCCGGGCCAGCCGGGTCTATCTGGAGCCTCTCAAGAGCCGGGAAAACATCGAGTTTGTGTGGGATTCGGAACTCACGGCACTGCACCATGAAGAAACCCTCACCGGCGTGACCGTCCGGAATAAAAAGACCGGAGCGGAGCAGACTGTATCCTGTGACGGCCTGTTTGTGGCAGTGGGCAATGTGCCCAACTCCCAGCTGTTCGCCGGTCAGGTGAACCTGACGGAAAGCGGCTATGTGGACGCCGACGAAACCACCCGCACCAACCTTCCCGGCGTGTTCGCCATTGGAGATGTGCGCAATAAGCCCCTGCGGCAGATTATCACCGCCGCATCGGACGGAGCGGTGGCTTCCCAGTTTGCCGAAGAGTATGTTTCCCTGAATCAATAATTCTTTACCAGAATTTTACCTTTGATATTTCCGAAAAAGAATTCACTCTCTTTCTTTTCAATGCTACACTGAGGGCAAAATAGAAGGAGGGATTCCTGTGAAATATCTGACAAAAGACACCCGCCAAAAACTTACCCGCTGCTGCTTGCGTCTCCTGCCTTCCCTTGGCTGTTTCTGCGCTAACATCCTGATGATGGTATTGGCTGTTAAAATCGGCCATGGGGCAATCAATCCCTTTTTCACCACCAATATTCTGATGGTTTTTGCAACGGGACTTCTAGTTCCCCGCCATGAGGAGGAATCCCTTCCAAAATGGGTGAAAATTCTGGCATCTATCGCAATTGCTTTGGGTGTACTGTTATTTTTTATTGATCTGTTGGTATATTATAAAAAATTCCCCGGCCTTTACTAGTCGATAAGAAAGGAAAATGTAACATGATTACCGCAACTGACAACCGCAAAGTCGTTTTGATCGGCACCGGCATGGTGGGCATGAGCTATGCCTACGCCCTTTTGAACCAGAATGCCTGTGATGAGCTGGTGCTCATCGATCTGGACAAAGAGCGGGCCCGGGGCGAAGCCATGGACCTGAATCACGGTCTGGCTTTCTCCGCTTCCCATATGAAAATCCGCGCCGGAGACTATTCCGACTGCGCCAACGCCGATATCGTGGTCATCTGTGCCGGCGTGGCCCAGAAGCCCGGCGAGTCCCGTCTGGATCTGCTGAACCGGAACACCGAGGTGTTCCGCTCCATTATCGGGCCGGTGACGGAATCCGGCTTTAACGGAATCTTTCTGGTGGCCACCAACCCAGTGGATATTATGACCCGCATCACCTGCGCCCTCTCCGGCTTCAATCCCCGCCGGGTCATCGGCACCGGCACGGCGCTGGACACCGCCCGTCTCCGCTATCTGCTGGGTGAATACTTCTCCGTTGACCCCCGCAACATGCACGCCTATGTCATCGGCGAACACGGGGACAGCGAGTTCGTGCCCTGGTCTCAGGCCATGCTGGCCACCCGCCCCATTCTGGAAATCTGCGAAGCTTCCGGAAACGGCTGCTGCCAGGAGGATCTGGACAAAATCAGCGAGGAAGTCCGCACCGCCGCCCAGCAGATCATCAAAGCCAAGCGCGCCACTTATTACGGAATCGGCATGGCCATGGTCCGCATCACCAAGGCTATTTTCGGCAATGAAAGCAGCGTGCTCACCGTTTCCACCATGCTCCGGGGCGAATACGGACAGCACGGTGTGTTTGCCGGTGTACCCTGCATCGTTGGCCGCAACGGCGTGCGCCGGGTGCTGCCTCTGAACCTTTCCCCCGAAGAAACGGAGAAATTCAACCGCTCCTGTGAGACACTGGAAAACAGCTATCGGGAACTGAACCTGCTGTAAGTTTCAGCAGACGGAAATCCCAGTTGTAAATTTTCTGCAAACCGCGTCAAAGTGATTGACAAAGGGATGCCCTCTGTTTATGATAAAATTGTATTTGCGGGAAACCGCTGGATTACAGATGAGAAAACAGGAGGGATCATGATGAATCAAAATGACGATCTGATGCAGGAAGAGCTGGACAACCTCATTGTACTGACGGATGAGGACGGCAACGATGTGAGCTTCGAGTTTCTCGATCTCCTGGAGTATGAAGGCGAAGAGTATGTGGTGCTGCTGCCCACGGACGAGGAAAGCGATGAAGTCGTGATCCTCCTGCTCCGGGAAGAGGACGACGAAACGGAAAGCTATCTGCCTGTAGAGAGCGAAGAAACCCTGAACGCCGTTTTCGAGCTGTTCAAGGACAAGTTCAAGGACGAGTTCAATTTTGAAGACTGAACAACCGGGATAAACCAATCCCCCGAATCCCTGTAACAGGGATTCGGGGGATTTTTTCGTTCTGGGTTATTTCATTTCAATCCGAAATACCACCGGCTTGTCGCTGTGCACCGTTTCGGTGCGGATGACCAGCGCGTCGTCCTCCCGGGACCATACCGGCTCTTCTTCAAAGCCCAGCACCGAGATTTTCCGGAGGAAGCCGTTGAAATGATGCTGGTGGGCGTCGCCCTTTCCGGCCAGCGACCGAATACGCACCACGCCGTCCTCGGGATACCGGAGCACGGCGGCGTACAGGCTGTTTCCCTTCACCGTAAAGCGGAAATCCTCTGAGGTGAACACCTTCTCTTCCCCATCGGTGAAAGCGCCGTCCTTCACCTCGGTGGGGCCTTCTGCGGAAGTCCGCCATACCCGGGTACCGAAAATCGCCTCTCCGTTTGCCTGCATCCAGTCTCCGATTTCCGTCAGCACCTTCCGATCCTCCGGCCCGATGGTTCCATCTGCCCGGGGTCCTACATTGAGCAGCATGGTGCCGTTTTTGCTCACCACGTCCAGCAGGTCGCAAAGAATGGAGCCTGCGGACTTATAGTCGTTGCCTTTGGTATAGGACCAGGAATTCCGGGCAATGGCGGTATCTGTCTGCCAGAAATAGGGCCGGGCCTGAGCAAACTGTCCCCGTTCCACATCCGGGACCGCACAGCCGAACATAAAGGCATCGTACTTGTAGTTGATGGCCACTTCCTCTCCCCACTGGGCGGCACGGTTATAATAATAGGCGGCGAATTTCTGCACCCAGGGTTTCATGGCCTTCTGCTGAATCCACCAGTCGAAATAGAACACCTTCGGGCGGTACCGGTCCACCAGCTCGCAGCACCGCAGCAGCCAGTCGTTCATGTACTCTTCCGACGGCTGGCAATCCGAATCGGGCTTTTCAAATTCATCGGGTTTCGGTCCCTCCATAGTCGGCCAGTACAGGTGGCCCTTTTCATATTCGCCCTGAATATCGCTGTCAAACTTCCGGCCGCCGTCCAGGAAAAACCAGTGCTCAATCCGGTGGGAAGAAGCGCCGGGAACAATGCCCCGTTTTTCCGCCGCCTGATGCAGTTCTTTCAGCACATTCCGGCAGGGACCCATTTCCGCAGCGTTCCAGTGGGAAAGCTCGCTTGCATACATCTGGAACCCGTCGTGGTGCTCTGCCACGGGAACCAGATATTTGGCGCCTGCGTACTGGAACAGATCCATCCATTCTTCCGGGTCGAATTTTTCCGCCTTGAAAAGGGGAATCAGGTCTTTATAACCGAACTCCTTATGAGGGCCATAGGTCTTGATGTGATATTCAAATTCCCGGCTGCCCTGCTGGTACATATTGCGGGGATACCATTCGCTTCCAAACTCGGGAACCGTATAAGCGCCCCAATGAATGAAAATGCCGAATTTGGCGTCCTGATACCATTTCGGCACCTGATAGGCAGACAGGGACTCCCAGTTATCGTGATAGGGTCCGACCTGGATGACTTCTTCAATTTCCTGTAAATATTTTTTCTCGTTCATCGTTCCCCGCCCTGTGTCCGGGCGGAACACCTCCCGTTTTTCCCATGACTCCGGGAAATTTTCCCTTTCATCATAAAAAAATCACATGGAAAAGTCCATGTGATTTTTTGACGGAGATCATGAATTTTTTGACCGATTACAGCCCGGCTCTGCCTGTCACCGGGTCCACGAATACCGCCAGCTCCGGCGGCGTGCGGGTCCACGCCACAAACGCCGCTGCCAGAAGAATCAGCACCACAGCGGCCAATATGCCCGACCACATTCCGGTGCTCCATGCCGGCGGGTTCTGGAGCTTTTTCCAGCTGAAAAAGAAGGCCAGCGCCACACTGACAAAAAAGCTGCCGATATCCACCGCAGCCACATTGAACCCCAATACGCCGCTATAGGTATAGAAGATGACGACAATCGAAAGCATCCCCAACAGAACGGAACCCGCCCGTATGGGCAGATATCCCGGCTTATCCGCTCCGAAAACCAGATACTCGATGACCGTCCAGGCCAGCATTGGGAAAAACAGCAGCTTCAGGTGTTCCCAGGTGCTTTCGTTGACAGCGCCGACGGAAGCCCAGAAATTTCCCCCGAACCATTCATAGGTAAAGTGGAGCAGTGTGCCGGTAATCATGACAAAGACGGCCCCGGCAATGGCCCAAAATGCGGGTTTCTTCAAAAAAATCCCCTCCCTGTCAACAGTATATGCAGACAGGAAGGGGGTATGCATTCCGGTTAACCGCCCAGCACAATGGAGGCCGTGCCGTCGTCGGCCACGGACAAACGCATGGGCTTGATGTACTTTTTCCGGAACTGGCTCTCCTCCACGGAAGTCATTTCGATCCGGGTGTTGGTGATGGCGGTTTCCAGCATCTCGTTGACGTTCACCTGCATATGCTGGCGCAGATAGTCCTCCATCTCATACCGCAGGGCCAGTTCCCGGATGGTGGCGTCGCTGGTGTTGAAATCATCCAGCGCACAGAAGAAAATGCCCCGCTCGGAAAGCTCGTTTTTCAGGCTGGAGCTGCACTTTTCGTTTTCGTACATGACCAGAAACTGGGCTTCGGGAATTTCCTGAATCACGCCCCAGTAATCGGAATCGGAGGCCGCCACAATAAAGGCGGAGACATCGTTTTTGTAGTGTTCCCGGCAGATTCCGGCGCTCATTTTGATGTCCACCAGGCTCTTGTTTTCCAGCACCCGCTCCACCATAATATGCTCAATGGGAATGGTGGTCAGACGGTTGAGGATTTTCCAGGTGGAGGAGGTGTGTACATCATTATAGAGCATGATTTTGCCCACTCTCCGGCGCGCCTGTTCACTCAGGCTGGAAATCGCCGCATACAGCCGGTAGGCGTTGCTGTTTTCACAGTCCACCACAAAAATCACCGAATCACTGTTCATGATAAAGTCGTGGATGGCGCTGCGGGTATTGTCGGAAATGTCCGTGACCTTGCTCAAGTCCGTGAACAAGTCCTGATTCTCCTCATAGAGCCACTTGACGAATTTCTCATCGTTGAGCAGCAGGTTGCCCAAATCCTTGGGGCCCCAGTTCATATAGACATGATAGGGATAGCAGTTGAAATAATTGTAGTATTCGGCGGTGGCCGCTTTACAGCCATCTGCGGTGGTTCCCCGGTGCATGATGAACAAATCCCGGATATAGTTGAAATCAATCCAGGTGGGAAACACAGTGCGGGTGTTGCCGATGTGATTTTTAATATGATTATTGAGATCAATGAGATAGTTTTGCAGCTGATAGTTGGCTTTGATAATATTGATTCCCAACTCGGAAAGCTCTTTTAATGCATCCTGAGGAATGTATTCCGGCAGCGAATAGAGATTTTTCAGATCATAATAAATGGCGTGATTGATTTTCTTGAATTTTTGCAGGATCGCCGTCCGCAGAATACACAGATTCCGGATAATCCGGGCCTCCCGGTTTTTTTGCAGCTCCTCATAAATTTCCATCATCATGGGAGAGAATTCATTTTCAAAAATCCGCAGCGGCACGCCCAACAAATAACCGGCCCGGGAAACAATGTCATATGTACTGTTTTTCCACCATCCTTCCTGTTCGTCTGCTGCTGCATTACTGTTAATTTCCGCCAGTTGTTCTTCCGTCAGTTCTACCTGTTCCGTATCGGGAGAGACTTTGACGGAATCTCCGAATCTACTTTTCAGCATGGCGGCCATGGTTGCTCCATCCATTTGTTGCATTGTCTGCACCTCTTTCTGATAAAAATAAAATAGTGGATTGCTACCTATTATCATAATAGAATTTGTTGCTTTCGTCCAGTGCTTTTTTCAGCATCTGTGCAAAATCCGACATGATTCAACCTGATTTTTGGCGGAAATGCGAAGATTTTACCGTCTGGTTTGTGGGCTGACCCTTTTGGTATCAAAAGAAAATCTGTTGTTCCCTCTTTACATTATCACGTTAGTATGATAAAATACAAAAGCGACAACAATCCCGGATTTTTCCGGTGGAATTTGAGGAGGAACCCGACATGATGAAAAAACTGCTTTCCCTGTTGCTGGCCGCCGGCATGTGCCTGTCCATGGCCGCCTGTACTTCTGCGGACAACACTTCTTCCGGCAGCACTGCGGACTCCGGTACTTCTTCCGGCACCGAAGAAACCGCCAGCGACGTGGAATACATCAAAGATAAAGGCACTCTGGTAGTAGGCATCACCGAATTCGCTCCCATGGATTATAAGGATGAAAACGGCGAATGGATCGGCTTTGACGCGGATATGGCCCGGGAAATCGCCGATGCACTGGGCGTAGAGGTACAGTTCACCGTCATTGAATGGGGCAACAAGCTGCTGGAACTGGAAAACAAGAGCATTGACTGCGCCTGGAACGGCATGACCATTACAGATGAAATCACCGAAGGCGCTTCCGCCACCAACCCCTATGCCAAAAACGCACAGGTCGTTGTGGTAAAGAAGGATGTGGCCGACCAGTACACCACTGCGGAAAGTCTGGAAGGATTGCTGGTAGCAGTGGAAGACGGTTCTGCCGGACAGGAAGCCGCACAGGCGGAAGGACTGGACACCAACGATGTGATGGATCAGGCCACTGCTCTGATGGAAGTGGATTCCGGCACCTCCGATGCCTGTGTCATTGACCTGCTGATGGCAGGCGCTATGATCGGCGAGGGCACCAGTTATCCCGATCTGGTCACCACCGTGGAACTGACCACCGAGGATTACGGCGTGGGCTGCCGCAAGGGTTCCGACCTGACGGAGTTCATCAACGAGCAGTTCAAGGCTCTGTATGATGACGGCACCATGATGGAGCTGGCGGAAAAGTACGACATCAAGGACAACATTGTGGAACAGAAGTAAAAGGCGCTGTCGTATTAATTAAAAACAGGCAGAGAGCAGAAACATCTGCTCTCTGCTTTTAGTCTGGGGCGTTTCTGAAAACCAAGAAATCGACGAATTTTCCACAAGCAACAGACAGATACAAGGCAAAAAACGCAGGAATCCTTTCCGGATTCCGAGTATTTTTAACGCAGTAGCTGGCGTTGATTGTCGGAAAAGTCTATGATTTCGACTTTTCAGATAGCCACTAAATAAGGGATGGAGAGAGATTTCATGTTCTGGAACGTTACAAGTGCAATGCTGGAGGGCATGGCCACCACTGTGGAGCTGTTTGCCCTGACATTGCTGTTTTCTCTGCCGCTGGGATTGCTGGTGGCTTTCGGCTCCATGAGCAAATGGGCGCCGCTGCGCTTTTTGTCACAGGTTTCGTGGGTTCCCCGCCGTCTGAAAGGGCTGGCCGGTGTGCGTCCCATCAAGCTGATTGTAGATCTGGTGGTATGGGTCATCCGGGGAACGCCCCTCATGCTCCAGCTGATGATTATTTACTTCGGCCCCGGCCTGATTCTGGACAACAACATCTGGGGTTCCGGAAACAGCGGACGATTTATCGCCACGGTGGCGGCCTTCGTCCTCAACTATTCCTGCTACTTTTCCGTCATTTACCGGGGCGGCATCGAAGGCGTTCCAGTGGGACAGCGGGAAGCCGGTCAGGTGCTGGGCATGACCAAAACCCAGATTTTCTTCAAAATCACCCTGCTGCAAATGATTAAACGCATTGTGCCCCCCATGTCCAATGAAATCATCACTCTGGTCAAGGACACCTCTCTGGCCCGCATCATTGCCGTCAGTGAGCTGATTAAAGTGGGCGAAAGCTTCATGAAGAGCGACGGACTCATCTGGCCCCTGTTCTATACAGGCGTATACTACTTGATTTTTGTGGGCATCCTGACGCTGCTCTTCGGCTATGTGGAGCGCAAACTCAGCTATTTCCGATAAGGAGGGGCCGTCATGGCAGTTTTACAGGTACAGAATATCGAAAAGCACTTTGGCAAAGTACAGGTTTTACAGGATATCAGTTTTGATCTGGAAGAAGGACAGACGCTGGCCATTATCGGGTCTTCCGGCAGCGGAAAAACCACGCTGCTCCGCTGTCTGAACTTTCTGGAAACACCGGACGGGGGAAAAATCTCCGTTCACGGGGAAACCCTCTTTGATGCAGAGGACCCGGCCACCCAAAAAGAAGCCGAGGTCCGGAAAAAGCGGCTCCACTTCGGCATGGTGTTCCAGTCCTTCAACCTCTTCCCCCAGTACACGGCGCTGAAAAACGTCATGCTGGCCCGGGAGCTGCTGGCCAAAAACAGCCCGGAATACAAAACCCGGAAAAAGGAAATCACCGCGGAAATCGAAGCCCAGGCCCGGGAACTGCTGAAACAGATGGGCCTTGCAGAGCGTGCGGACCACTATCCCCATCAGCTTTCCGGCGGACAGCAGCAGCGGGTGGCCATTGCCCGAGCGCTGGCCATGAAACCGGATATCATGTGTTTCGACGAACCCACCTCTGCGCTTGACCCGGAGCTGACCGGCGAGGTGCTCAAGGTCATCC
>CAJMOI010000044.1 GCA_905215105.1 uncultured bacterium | reverse complement strand
GAAAGGTGCCGGAAGTGCTTTCCCAACAACCGGGCAATCATGTCGGTGCCGCCGGTGGTGCTGCCACGCATAAATACCAGCGCCAAACCAATGCCTTCCAGCACGCCGCCAAAGATGGCTGCGAGGAAGGGATTCCCGTCATAAGCCGGAAGCACCAGCGCCAGCGTATCAATGGCCACAGAAAAAACGATAATGGCAGCAATGCTCTTTGCCACCAGTTTATACCCAATCTCTATGATTGCCCAAATGACAATCGGGATATTAATCAGCATATTCACCATGCCGATAGGAGTCTGGAACAGATAGTTGAGCATGGTTCCGATACCCGTGATACCACCGGGTGCAATGTGGTTGGGCGCAGTGAACACATTGACAGCCACCGCATCAATCAAAGCACCTGCTACAAAGAACAGTCCATCCAGTACCAGCGTTTTACTCCGGCTTCCGGTTTTGCTCATAGAAATACCTCCGGGAAATCAAAAATGGAAACCGGACACATTTCTGCGCCCGGTTAAGCACGAATCTTACTGATTTAGAAACTACCGCCCATTTATGGCAGTTCCAGTGTAATCTTTCCCAGTTTTCCGCTGCGGAATTCATCCAGCACGGTAATCGCAGCCCGTTCTGTGTTGATTTCTCCCCCGGAAATGAGAAAACCGCGTTTTCTTCCCACCAGTTCCAGCAGTTCAAAGCCCTGCATTTCGGAAAGGTCCATTCCTTCCAGCTTATACCGGGTAGCCATGGCCTGGGGATAGGTTTCCCGCAATACTTCCAGCAAACGGGAAGCAAGGCTCTCCACATCCACCACATCATCCTTTACCGCGCCGGTAAAGGCCAGCCGTTCGCCCACAATGGGGTCGTCGAATTTGGGCCAAAGCACACCGGGGGTGTCCAGCAGCTCAAACCCCTTTCCAATGGTAAACCAGCGATTCTGGCGGGTCACGCCGGGACGGTCCTGCACATCCGCTTTGCCGGCGTTGCCACCGCGGCACATCTTGTTGATGAGGGAAGATTTGCCCACATTGGGGATTCCCACCACCATGACACGGATCGGACGTCCGGTCATGCCTTTTGCTTCCCATCTGGCAATCTGGTCCTGAAGCACCTCACGGATAGCCGGCATAAAGCCGTTGACACCTTTACCGGTACGGCAGTCCAGTGCAATGGCTTTGACACCCTTTTGTTTATAATATGCGATCCAGCGGGCAGTGGCTGCGCTGTCCGCCATATCGCTCTTATTCATCAGAATGAGCCGGGGCTTGTTGCCGATGAGTTTTTTCAAAATGGGGTTACGGCTGCTCACCGGCACACGGGCGTCGATAATCTCTGCCACGATATCCACCATTTTCAGGCTCTTTTCAATCTGACGTTTGGTTCGAGTCATATGACCCGGGAACCACTGTATGGTCTGCGCTTCGCTCATGTATGCTTTCCTTTCATTGATGACTGCTTTTCAGGCCTGTTTATTCCACTGTGCCGAACCGGTCAAAAGGAAACAGGCGGAACTCGGCTTTTCCCAGTACTTTCCGCACATCTACCATGCCGACCTCTGTATAACGGCTGTCTTCGGAGACAAGGCGGTTATCACCCAGCACAAAAATATGGCCTTCCGGAACCGTTGCCGGGAAGGAAGTATGTTCCAGCGGAGCATTGGTCTCCACGGTAATTCCGTTTTCCAGACCAAACTGGCTTTCGTCCAGTGCTTCTCCATCCACATATACCGTTCCGGTTTCAAAGTTGATATCGACCTGCTGGCCCTCTGTGGCAATGACACGTTTGATAATGGGTTCTTCCAGCACATTGACCAATACCACCACATCTCCCTGCTTCACGTCCTGGTTGAAAGAATTGGTGATAATCAGCCGGTCCCCATCATGATAATTGGGATACATGGAAGTACCGCTGACGGTGACAATGCGCAAAAAGAAGGTGAAGATCAGCACCACCACAACGACTGCCGCCATGATTTCTTCTACCCATTCATACCAGCTGACCACCGACTGGGGCTGTCTGGGGGAAGAATAGCTGTCATATCCTGTTTTGCTGCGTCTTGAAAATGCCATCTTCCAAACCTCTTTCTCTGTGATTCGTTTCCGCCAACATCAGGAGCAATTCCTGACTATGGCAGAATTATTGACAAAAAGCAAAAAAGGGACAAGTTCTTGTCCCTTTCTGTTCGAAATATTTATCTGAGCTGCTCCTTAACCTTAGCGGCCTTACCAACGCGGTCACGCAGGTAGTACAGCTTCGCTCTGCGAACACGGCCCTTGCGGACAACTGCAACATCCTTCACGTTGGGGGAGTGCACGGGGAAGACTCTCTCCACGCCTACGCCGTAAGAAACACGGCGAACGGTGAAGGTCTCGGCCACGCCGCTACCCTTGCGAGCAATCACAGTACCTTCGAACATCTGGATTCTCTCTCTCTCACCTTCGCGAATGTTCACGCTCACGCGAACGGTATCGCCGATCTCGAAAGAAGGCTTGGTCTCCTTGATAGAATCCGCTGCAATCAGTTTCAGTGCATCCATTTGTAAATCCTCCTGTTATTTTCAGACATTCTTGCAAGGCCTTGCTTTTGGCTTTGCCTTACAGAGGACTGTCCGCTTCAATGTCTCGGGTTTCCCCGGGCATTGAACCCCATTGACAGCCGCCGGAATCCCGGCCAGGGCCAACGGTTTCCAAATGCCTAATAATGATACCACAGAACGGGCAGAAAGGCAACCTTTTTTTACGGGAAAAATGCCGGTTCTGGACGTTTTCTGCATAAAATTTTTAGTCATTTCTGTATTCCCAAAACCGTTTTTTCCTATTATAATAAGAACAAGGACTGTTTTGATTCCTGAAAAAGAAATCTTTTGCAGTTTTCTTTATGATTTCAGCGCAAAACGGACAAAATAGGCAAAAAGTTGGGTGAATTGCATAGTTTTGAGCTGTTTTTTTATAAGTACTTGCCGGATTTATCTCTTGCAGGATTTAAAATTGCGTCCTATAATATGGAATAGCGAAAGCGTTTAATCGATTCACCTGAATTGGGAATTTCGCGATGAATACTTTCGTTTCGGGCGTTTTGAAAATCGGAAAATTTCTGTTTTTCAATCCTGTTTCTTGAAAAAGGAGTTTCCATTTTTCAGGCCCCTGACTAGGAAGGAGGCTTCCATCATGCAAAACATGGTAAAGCAAATTGTGGATATGGACCGGAAAGCCCGGGAAATTACCGATGCCGCCCAGCTGGAAAAGGTCCAGACCGAAAAGGACATCGTCAAAAAGCGGGAAGAAATCCGCAATGAATATCTGGAACGGGCGCGGCGCAGAATTGCGCTGAACGAACCGGTGGAACGGGCTGCTGCAGAAGAAGCCTGGAAAAAGACTGCGGAAAAATACCAGGAACTTTCCAGACAGCTGGACACCGCCGGACAGGAAAAATCTGACGAGTGGGTACAGGAGCTGGTATCACGCGTGATTGGAGCGTGATCCTATGCTGTCAACTCTTTCCTCCAACGTGGTCCTTGCAAAGGCTCACGCCATGTATGGACGGCGGCTGACGGGGCAAAATTACAAGGATTTGCTTGCCTGTCATTCCGTCAGCGAGATTACTGCCTATCTGAAAAATCACACGGCCTACAGCCAGATTCTTTCCGGCATCAATGAAAATGATATTCACCGAGGTCATCTGGAAGTGCTGCTTCGTCAGCGGATTTTTGAAGACAGCGCTGCGTTGTGCCGGTATGAGATTTCGGTTGGCGAACATTTTGCCCGGTATCTGCTGGAAAAAGCGGAAATTGAACAGATTATGCACAGCATCACCCATTTGATGGCCGGTTCACCGGAAGAATATCTGTTTACTCTCCCCTCTTACCTGAACCGTCATTCTCACATTGATCTGCCTGCTCTTGCACGAATCCGCACTTTCCAGGAACTGCTGGATGCACTGTCCCACACGCCATATCGGAAAGTGATTGAGCGATTCCGTCCCATAGAAGGCCAGCCGCTGGACTATTTCGGCATTGAAAACAGCCTGTATCAGTATCTGTACTCCCAGTTGTTTGCCACCATACAGGAACACACCCACGGACAGGCACGGGAAGAACTGGAAGATCTGTTCAATGTCTTTGCCGATGTGGAGAACTACATCTCCATTATCCGTCTCAAGTATAACTATCATTCGGGACCGGATTTTATCAAAAGCAGTCTGCTGCCTTTCGGCACACTCAAACCGCGTCACATTGACGCAATGCTGGAAGCGGATACTCCGGAACAAACCCGCGCAGAACTGGAAAAAGCTTCTGTCGGCAAGAAGCTGCGGAAGCTGAATCTGGAAGCAGATCTGCTCTCCACCCAGGCGGAATATGCAGTTTCCAAACGGTATATGCGCTTCTCCACTCATCCCTGTGTGGTCATGCTTTCCTATATGTTTATCATGCAGATTGAGCTGCACGACCTGACGAACATCATTGAAGGCGTCCGGTATCAGGTTCCCGCTGCTGATATTCAGGAAATGCTCACGATTCTGAATTTTCCAAGAAAGGGGTGATTGTTGTTGGCAGTAATGAAGATTAAGGTAATCAGCATGATCGGACGGATGTCCGAGCTGGACCGGACCGCGGCCATTTGTGGCCATTCCGGGGTTTTTCATCCCGATAACTCCCTTTCGTTTTATTCCGATACCTCCGGATTTTCTCCTTTTGCGGAGGAAAATCCTTTTTCCGGACCACTGCAAACCCTGACAGATGCAGCGGCAGCTGTGCGGAAAAAACCGGATCTGCTTCCGGAGGACAAAACAGCGGAGTACGGAGGAAATCTTGCCCAGGCACGGGAGTATGTTCAGTCTTTTTCTGCCAGTCTCAGCGATCTCCAGTCCCAGCGGGCTGCGGCACAGAAAAAGGTTGAGGAACTGTCCCAGTCCATTGCCAAAATCAGTCACTTTGTGGGGATGAACCTGAATCTGGATGAGGTTCACGCCTGCGATTATATCAAAGCGCGGTTCGGCTGTCTTCCCAGAGAGAGTTTTGAAAAGCTGAACAGCTTCACGGAAAACCCCTATGTCATCTTTTTCCCCTGTTCCGATGATGCCCAATACTACTGGGGCGTGTACTTCACCCCCATTGAACAGGCTTATGAAGTGGACCGAATCTTTTCCAGTTTGTTTTTTGAGCGTGTGCGCCTGACTGAAGCCACTGGTACTCCGGAAACGGCGCTGGAAGAGGCCCAGAAAGAGCGGGAAAAATATCTGGAACTGATTCAGCAGCTGGACAGCCAGGTGGAGAAATTCTGGAAGAAGGAAGAGGACCGCTGTTCTCTGGTCTATTCCTGGCTGATGGAAAAGAATGTTTATTTCACCATTCGACGGTATGCAGCCCGGTACCATGACAACTTCGTGCTGACCGGATGGATTCCCGCCGAAGCAGAAGGCCAGTTCCGCGCTATGCTGGATGAGCTGGATTCCGTGGAGTACACCTTTGACGCGGCGGAAAATGAAATGATTCATTCACCGCCTGTGAAGCTGAAAAACAAAAAGCCCTTTAAGCCCTTCGAATTCTTTGTGGATCTGTACGGCCTACCCGCTTATGACGAAGTGGATCCCACCGCGTTTGTGGCCATGACCTACATTTTGCTGTTCGGCATTATGTTCGGCGATCTGGGTCAGGGCATCTGCGTTTCCATTGTGGGATATCTCATGTGGCGATTTAAGAAAATGGCCCTCGGCCGGATTCTGATTCCCTGTGGTATTTCGTCAGCCATCTTTGGCCTGATATTCGGGTCGGTATTCGGCTTTGAAGAAGCCCTGAATCCCCTGTATCACGCACTGTTTGGCATTGAAGGAAAACCGGTGGAGGTCATGGACCCCTTTACCACCAACATGATTATTTACTCCGCGGTAGGACTTGGCGTCTTGCTGGTGATGATTGCAATCCTCATCAACATTTACTCCTGTCTGAAGCGTCACCGGTATCAGGACGGCCTGTTTGGTCCCAATGGCGTCGCCGGGTTTGTGTTCTACAGCTCTCTGGTGCTGGGATTTGGCTTACAGCTGATTACCGGCAAAACCATTGTAACCCTGCCCTACACGGTTTGTCTGATTATTCTCCCCCTGCTGGTGATTTTCTTCCGGGAAGTGCTGGGCGACTTTGTGGAACACAAAGAACACCCGCTGCCTGAAAAATGGGGCGAATTTATCATGCAGAACTTCTTTGAAGTATTCGAGTTTCTGCTGAGTTATGCCAGTAACACCATTTCCTTCCTGCGTGTCGGCGCTTTCGTACTGGTTCACGCCGGTATGATGGTGGTGGTTTTCACCCTGGCGGAAATGTCCAGCGGTATCGGCTATGTGCTGATTGTCATTATTGGCAACGCCTTTATCATGGGTCTGGAAGGTCTGCTGGTAGGTATTCAGGTACTGCGTCTCGAATTCTACGAGATGTTCAGCCGCTTCTTTGACGGCGATGGCCGTCCCTTTGTTCCGGTTACCGTGCGCAGAAAAGATTGATTTCTGCGCTGGTACATATAAACCTATTCCAATTTTGAAAACTGGAGGTACTCATTATGTCTGCAACTACTGTGATGATGCTGGTTCTGCCCGTGGCCTTTCTGGCAGTTTCCGTTTGGTTTGCCAATCGTTCCGTAAAGCGCGGCGCAAAGCCGTCCCGCGCCTTTGTCCGTCAGCTGGCTTCCTTTGCCATTGTCTGCCTGGTGCTGTTCGCCGCTCCCATGCTGGCTTCCGCCGCAGGCACCGACACCGCTACTGCAACCGCAGCCGCTGCTGCCGCTGCTCCTGACATGACCGCTGGTCTCGGCATGATCGCTGCTGCTCTGTCCGTTGGCATCGCCGGTGTTGGCGGTGGTATTGCAGTTGCCGCTGCTGCTCCTGCTGCAATCGGCGCAACCTCCGAAGATCCCAAGGCATTCGGTAAGGCCATCATCTTTGTGGCACTGGGCGAAGGTATTGCACTGTATGGCCTGCTGATCTCCATCCTGATTCTCCAGAAGTTCTAATCGGAAATCAGGCAGAGCACCGGTTACGGGCCCGGCCCGAAAAAGGCTGGTTCCGGAGCTGAAACGCTTCGGACTGTTGACAAAGCCTTTGCGAGAGGGTCCGCTGCACAAACCTTTTTCCGGTTTTGCAACGGGCCCCTTATCTTTTTTGGAAAGCAGGTGAATTCATGCGCTTTTACTTAATCAGCGACAACGTGGATACCCAGGTCGGTATGCGTCTGGCCGGAATTGAAGGCGTTGTGGTGCATGAAGCCGACGAGGTCCGCAGAGAGCTGACCAAAGCAATGGACATGGAGGATGTGGCGGTGATACTCATCACCGAGCGGCTGCTGACCCTGTGCCCGGAGCTGGTCTATGACTTTAAATTAAACCGCAAGCGTCCCCTGATCGTGGAAATTCCCGACCGCCACGGAAACGGACGCACCAAGGATTCCATTACGCGGTATGTGCGGGAAGCAATCGGCGTCAAAATTTAATCCGTCAGATCGGAGGGATTCCATATGGCAACCAATCAGGAGAAACTCAGCAAATTCAATGAAGCGATCCACCACTATGCGGAGGAACAGCGCAGAAAAATTGAAGATGAGGTTGCAAAATTCAAAGAGAAAGAACTGAGCGAAGCAGAAGACGAGGTCCTTCACGAGGCCTATCAGCTGATTCAGAAAGAAATGGCGCAGATGCGCAACAATATTACCAAGGAGATGGCTCACCGGGAAATGGATGCGCGCCGGGAGCTTTTGGAAAAGCGCAGGCAGATTATGGACGATGTATTTTCAAAAGCTGCCGCAAAACTGCGGGAATTTGCCGCAACCCCCGAATATGTCCAGTGGATGGATGACCACTGCCGCAAGCTGGCAGAACTCTTTTCCCAGCCGGAAACCGTACTGTATGTGCGCCCTGAAGACGTAAAAATGAAGGACTCTTTGCAAAAAGCCTTCGGCGCTCCCTGCCGTGTAGAGCCGGACGAGGAAATTCATCTGGGCGGTATCCGTGCACAGAACCTGACAATGGGTCTGGTAGCGGACGACACGCTGGACACCCTGCTGGAAGATCAGCAGGAATGGTTTGAGGAGACCTCCGGACTGATGGTCCGCTGAGTCTTCCCGGACTTTCAGCAACGAGATTTCGTGGGCCTGTATCAATCCGGCTCACAGAAAGGCGTGGTGCTTTCAATATGGAAAAGAAAGACGTAATCTTTGGAATAAACGGCCCGGTGGTCACCGTCAAGGCAACCCGCAGCTTCTCCATGATGGAGATGGTCTTTGTAGGCAACGAACGGCTGGTCGGTGAAATCATCGGTATTAACAGCGAATTTACCACCATTCAGGTGTATGAGGAAACCACCGGACTTCAGCCCGGAGAACCGGTGGTGGGTACCGGCAGCCCCATGAACGTAACCCTGGGCCCCGGCATCCTGGACAATATTTTCGACGGCATTGAGCGTCCTCTGAAAGCCATTGCAGAGGAAAGCGGCTCCTTTATCAATCGTGGCAGCAGTGTTTCCTCTTTGGATACGGAAAAGCTGTGGGATGTCACCGTCACCGCCAAGGTGGGCGATATTCTCAGCGGCGGCGACTTCTATGCCGAATGCCCGGAAACCCCCATTATCCGCCACAAGTGCATGGTTCCTCCCGCTCTTTCCGGCGAAGTGATTTCTGTAGCAAAAGACGGACAGTACCGGGTGAACGACACCATCGTGGTGCTTCGCGACAAAAAAGGCGTGGAACATAAGCTCTCCCTGTGCCAGCGGTGGCCCATTCGCACGCCCCGCCCGGTGACAAAACGCCTCTCCCCCACTGTCCCGCTGATTACCGGTCAGCGTGTCATCGATACCCTGTTCCCCATTGCCAAGGGCGGTACGGCAGCCATTCCCGGCGGATTCGGAACCGGTAAAACCATGACCCAGCACCAGCTGGCTAAATGGTGCGATGCAGACATTATTATTTATGTGGGCTGCGGCGAACGCGGAAACGAGATGTCCCAGGTACTGGACGAGTTCAGCGAACTGATCGACCCCAAGAGCGGCCGTCCCATGACGGACCGCACGACCCTGATCGCCAATACCTCCAACATGCCTGTGGCCGCCCGTGAAGCTTCCATCTATACCGGCATTACCCTGGCGGAATATTACCGCGATATGGGCTATCATGTGGCTATCATGGCTGACTCCACTTCCCGTTGGGCAGAGGCTCTTCGTGAGATTTCCGGACGTTTGGAAGAAATGCCCGCAGAAGAAGGCTTCCCGGCTTATCTGCCTTCCCGTCTGTCAGAATTCTATGAGCGCGCCGGCATGGTGGACAATTTGAATGGCACCGACGGCTCCGTTACCATTATCGGCGCTGTTTCCCCTCAGGGCTCCGACTTCTCCGAGCCTGTTACCCAGAATACCAAGCGTTTTACCCGTTGTTTCTGGGCACTGGATAAAGCGCTGGCTTATGCCCGTCACTATCCGGCTATCAACTGGACTTCCAGCTACAGTGAATATTTCACTGATCTGGATCCCTGGTATAAGAAGAACGTCGGCGAAGATTTCGTCAAATATCGCAAGACCATCAACCGGCTTTTGCAGGAAGAAAATCAGCTGATGGAAATTGTCAAGCTGATTGGTTCCGACGTATTGCCCGACGATCAGAAACTGGTCATTGAAACAGCCCGTGTGATTCGCGTTGGATTCTTGCAGCAGAACGCTTTCCATGCAGACGATACCTTCGTTCCTCTGGAAAAGCAAAAGCGCATGATGCAGGTCATTTTGCATTTGTACCATAAAGCCCATCAGCTGGTGGCTGCGGCTGTGCCCATTTCCTCCATTCTGGAAACCGGTCTGTTCGATAAACTGGTGAAAATGAAGTACGATATCCCCAACAATCGTCTGGATCTGTTCGACGAATACATGAAGGAAATCGACGAAAAAATGGCCGGGATTCTCAACTCCTGATACCGGCCCGTCCGCTCTTTCCCGTGCGAAAAGAGCGGATGCAGTCCCCGCAATTCTGACATCGCACGGAGAAATGGCGGTATATCATGATTCTTGATTATATTGGCGTAAAGGAAATCAACGGTTCCCTGATTGTACTGGACGACGTGAAAGACGCTTCCTATGAGGAAATCGTCACCATCCGTCTGGAAAACGGCGCCCTGCGCCAGGGCCGTGTGGTACAGATTGAGGGCAACCGGGTAGTCGTACAGGTGTTTCAGGGTACCCGCGGGATTTCTCTGGACAATACCCGCACCCGTTTGATCGGCCGTCCCATGGAGCTGCCCCTTTCCCCCGAAATTCTGGGCCGTGTTTTTGATGGCGCAGGCCGTCCTATCGACGGGCTGGGAGATATTTTCCCGGTAAAACGGGCCAACATCAACGGCACGCCCATGAATCCGGTCTCCCGTATTTATCCTAAAAACTACATCAACACCGGTATTTCATCCATTGATGTATTGATGACCCTGATTCGCGGCCAGAAGCTCCCCATTTTTTCCGGTTCCGGTATGAACCACAACGAATTGGCTGTACAGATCGCCCGTCAGGCAAAGATTAAGGACGCAACCGGCGATAACTTTGCCATTGTTTTTGCGGCTATGGGTGTCAAAAATGACGTGGCAGAGTACTTTAAACAGTCCTTTGACGAGTCCGGCGTACTGTCCAAGGTGGTTATGTTCCTGAACCTGGCAAATGACCCCATTATCGAGCGTACTCTGACCCCCCGCTGTGCGCTGACGGCTGCGGAATATCTGGCTTTTGAGCTGGATATGCATGTGCTGGTCATTATGACGGATATGACCTCCTATGCGGAAGCTCTTCGTGAATTCAGTTCCTCCAAGGGCGAGATTCCCGGCAGAAAGGGCTATCCCGGTTATCTGTATTCTGACTTGGCATCTCTCTATGAGCGTGCCGGTATGGTGAAAGGCAAAAAAGGCAGCGTCACCCAGATTCCCATTCTGACTATGCCCAACGACGACGTAACCCACCCGGTTCCCGACCTGACCGGTTATATTACCGAGGGTCAGATCGTGCTGGACCGCGGACTGGCTGGCAGCGGCATTTATCCGCCGGTTTCCGTCCTGCCCTCCCTGTCCCGTCTGATGAAGGACGGCATTGGCGCCGGTTACACCCGCGAAGACCACTCCGCACTGGCCAACCAGCTGTTCGCCGCCTATGCTCATGTGAATGACGCCCGTTCTCTGGCTTCCGTTATCGGTGAAGAAGAACTCTCCCCCACCGACAAAAAGTACATGGAGTTCGGTAAACAGTTTGAAGCAGAATTCCTCAATCAGGGCCCCAACGAAAACCGCACCATTGAAGAAAGTTTGGATCTGGGCTGGAAGCTGCTGACCACCCTGCCCAGAGAAGAGCTGGATCGTGTGGATGATGAAATTCTGGACAAATACTATGAGCCCGCCAAAGGCGTGGTTGTGAGCGCTGTACCGGAAACCGCAGAAAGCGGCGAATAAGGAGGTGAGCCTCAATGGCACAAATTGTCCCAACCAAAGGCAACCTGCTTTCCACCAAAAAATCCCTCTCCCTTGCGAAAGTCGGATTTGAACTGCTGGACCGCAAGCGCAACATCCTGATCCGGGAGATGATGGGTCTGATCGAACGGGCCAACGCCATTCAGGGAAAAATTGACGACACCTATGCGGAGGCTTATCTGGCACTGCAAAAAGCCAATATCACCCTGGGTATCTGCGGCGAACTGGCACAGACCGTTCCGCAGGAAAACAATCTCCATGTAGCGTACCGCAGCGTCATGGGCGTGGAAATTCCCATGGTTTCTCTGAGCAAATCCTATTATCCCGTCCCCTTTGGCATTCACAGCTCCAATGACTCACTGGATAAAGCGTATAATAAATTCAATGAAGTGAAGGAGCTGACCGCAGAGCTGGCCGAAGTGGAGAACAGCGTTTACCGGCTGGCCAATTCCATCAAAAAGACCCAGAAGCGGGCCAACGCCCTGAAAAATATTCTGATTCCCCGTTTTGAGGAAACCGTAAAGTTTATTACCGACGCATTGGAAGAAAAAGACCGGGAAGAATTCTCCCGCCTGAAAGTCATCAAGCGTCAGAAAAACAAATCATAAATGCAAAGGCCCTGTTTCCGGCAAACCTTTCGGAAACAGGGCCTTTTTCTGTATAGACGGCTTTTTTCAGGCAATACTATTCCATGTGCAGAAGCCCTGTCGGCTGCTGCCCGGCTCCGCCAGCGGCGGAGGGCATTTTTTGGGAAAGGAGCGTATGTCATGCTGGATATTATTGCGCTGATTCTTGTGATTATCGGCGGAATCAACTGGGGCTCCATCGGTATTTTCCAGTTTGACCTGGTGGCCTGGCTCTTTGGCGGACAGGCAGCCATCGTCAGCCGGATTATCTACACACTGGTGGGTATCGCCGCACTGTGGTGTATTTCCCTGCTGTTCCGCGAAAACAGCATCGTTCGCTCAGAAGAATAAACGCCTTTCAGAGAAAACACCGCCTGCCTCCGGGAAAATCCGGAAACTGGCGGTGTTTTTTCAGTTTCAATTGTCTGCTTCAAAGAGCAGCCGGTACATGGTATTGGACAGATGGAACGCATTTTGCAGACGCTCCGCCTCTTCCCGGGCTTTTGTCCGGGAAGTCTGGGATACATTGGTTTTTTCCGCCCGAATCATAATATTCTTTGGTGTATCCACCGGATTGACCACTTCCATGACCTGCACCCGATATCCGCTGGCGGTGAGCAGATTGGCGCGGATGGCATCCGTAAACAGGGCGGCCGCCCGCTCCTGCAGCAGGCCGTATCGGGTCAGAATGGCAAATTCATCGGATTCCATCTGCCCGTTCAGTTCATGCTGGCAGCAGGGCATGGAAAAAATCATCTTCGCGCCCCATTTCACCGCATGGTACAGGACAAAATCCGTGGCGATATCACAGGCATGGAGGGAAACAATGATGTCCGGCGTAAAATCCGGCTGATAGGTACGGATATCCTGACACAGGAACTCCATGCCGTCATATCCGAACTTTTTCGCGGTCTGGCGGCAATGTTCCATTACATCGGCTTTTAAATCGATGCGCACCACATGGGCTTCCAGATTTTTGACCTGGGTCAGGTAGTAGTACAGCAAAAAGGTCAGATAGCCTTTTCCGCAGCCGAAATCAATGACATGGAGTTTTGTCCGACCGGTTTTGGAAACCAGATCGTCAA
>CAJMOI010000043.1 GCA_905215105.1 uncultured bacterium | reverse complement strand
GGAGATACCAGCAGCAGCCAGCAATGCACCAGCCATGAGAACAGATACAATTTTCTTCATTTTGTATTCCTCCATCAAACAGAACATAGAAGATTATTCGGCGGCGGAAAGAGTAACTGTTACGGTACCGATAGTACTTCCGTCTTCAAATTGATTAGGTTCACCGCTCAGCGTCAGCGCGCAGTTTTTATAAGTGTCAACGCCTGTAAACTGGCCTTCTTCGGGCTGGTTCAGAACAAATTCATTGTTGTCCCCAAAATCGCCGGTCACGTTGCCGATTCCTTCGGCTGCCGCAAAGTCCAGGTTGACCTTGACAGCTGCATTGGAATGGTTGGTAACAGAAACGCCGTTGCTGTCGGAAGTCCATGCGCTTTCGGTATGGTCCTCATAGGTATGGCTGTCGGTATTCCAGTCCATGGTACCGGTTTTGTTAAAAGAAAACTCAAGCTTTTCCCACTCAATTTCCACGTTGTAAACAGTGGGGGTTGTAACGGTATTGGAATAGGTGCCGGTAACATCAGCACTGCTGGTTCCCCCAAGCTCGGTAATAGCAGTAGTTTCTTCTGCCGAAGCGGAGATTCCGGCGGCGGCCAGCAGAGCGGTGGCCATGAGAACAGATGCGATTTTCTTGCTGTTTTTCATTTTCTTTTCCTCCTGTAGTTGAATCAAGGGTTGTTAGCTTTGCGGTATATGTATAGAAACACAGATTGCTCTGTGGTTTCTGTCAGGCGACGGCGGTGATTTCTACGGGAATCTCCGTATTGACAACCGCTTTTTCTCCAGTTTCGGTGTTGTAATACAAAACCCGGAATTTCCCTTCATAGCCGCCGGGAGAAAGACGGGAAGCCTCTGTCACATTCATGGTAGAAAGAGAGTAGCCTACCGGAATCAGATCGGATTCTCCCAAAACCGTTTCCTCGTCTCCTTCTCCCACCACCAGCTGCAATACCATATCCTGAGTAGAGCGCTGAGGGTTTTGGAAAAGGATTGCGGCGGTTCCGTCGCTGATGTCGATGGATACGGCCGTGGAGTAGGTCAGTCCTACAGCGCCGCCGCCCTCTTCGGCTTCCAGCTTGCTTTCATCGGTTTCTTCCATCTTATCGGCATTGCTGTCCACCTGCTGAGGAGCGTAATCCGGTGCAATGGTGGGCTGGGAATGATCCTGTGTCAGGGTAAAAATCGTTATGCCTACGGCGGAAATGGTAATCAGAAGCAACAGAATCATGATGATGATTCTGCTTCTGGAAGATTTGCTCTCACGATTGGTTTCCATTTACTGTTTGCCTCCTATGGTGACGGTAATCTGTCCCAATTTCTGATTCGAAAAAGTTTCTTCCGGTCGTCCCGCCGGGGTAAAGATCACAATCTGTTTGGATTCGGTGCTGTCATCCGGTGCAGGCAGGGAGAAATCATTGTTTTCAAAACTACCGGTCACTTCTTCCAGTCCGGAAACAGACTGATAGTCGAAATGGACGGTTACTTCGGTATTTCCGGTGTTGGTTACGGTAATGTGATCGCCATTTTCAGTGGTTGCTTCCCATCCGCCGTTTTCATAAGTGTGGTTGTCCGGGTTCCAGTCTCCCAGTTCATAGTTGTAATCCAGAGCGCCCCAGTCGATCTCCACGGAAACCACTTCGGTTTCAATCAATTCAACCTTTTTGCTGACGGAAAGCTCGGTTTCCTGCTGGTCAATGGTCAGAACAGCGGTGACGGTCACGGTTCCAGCCTCTTTCTTGGTCAGCTGGCCATCGGCATTGATGTCCGCCAGTGTGGGATTATCCAGCTTCCAGACAAAGCCCAGCCGGCTGTCTTCAAATCCGGCAGAAGCGGTGTACTGAGCGACATTGGTATGCTCGTCCAGAGAGTCGGGACCATTCAGACTCATGGTTACTGCGAAAATCGTAACCGTATCGGTAGCGTTGGGATTGGAAACAGAACGCAGGGTGATGGTGACTTTTCCGGCCTTGTGGAGGGTTACTACACCCTTACTGTTGACGGTAGCGATTTCCTCATCGGAGGATTCCCACTGTACTGCGTTGTCAAAGGCATTGGCGGGCAGTGTTTTGCCGGTCAGACGAATCTGCATTCCTTCTTCAAAGACAACTGCACGGTTTTCATCGCCTTCAATTTCCACATGGGTGACGTCGTTGTTTTCAATCAGTCGGGTAGTGCCGTAAACAATCATCTGGGCGCTGCCGCCGGTTCCGGTGATGCCGGAAGGAGCCGTTTTTCCACCGCCTACCAAATAATATTTGCCGTATACAATGTTCAGGCCCTGAGGCAGAGTGGCGGACATAACACCGTTTTGAGCGGAAGTCTCCAGCCGTGTACCGCCGGCAGCGGCAAGCCCTTCAGGGGTATTGGCGGAAGAGGTGGTTTGATAAATACCGTCACTATTGCCGAAGCCGTTGATATCAGTGTAGGAAACGGTCACATCCTTGTAGTTTTCGGTCTGCACATTGCCTGTCCAGGGCTTTACGTTATTGCCCAGATCCAGTGCGCCGGAACCATTTGTGAGGATGTGCATTTTGCCGGTATTGTTGAGGTCCACCGACTGGCCGTTCAGCGGCACCACTTTGCCGCCGGTGACATAAGCGGTGCCTTCGATGTCCAGAGGAACCTGGGGATTTAGTTCGCTGCCGTTGTTCAGCTCACCGCCATTCAGGTGCAGTGTGCTTTTGGAACTTACCCACAAATTGCGGATGGTGCCGCCGTTGATTTCCAGATCACCGTAGGTATCTACTGCCCGATGGTTGTCATTTTTGCGTCCATAAGTACCGTTGTTGATGACGATTTCTGTGCCGGAAGCGGGAGAATACACGGCGCCTTCCGCACCCCAGACACTGCCGGAGCTGTTCAGATAGGCTTTTGCGCCGGATTCCATCAGCTTGATGCCATGGCCTTCTTCGGCTCCGCCGCGTCCGTATTCGGTTCGGAGCTGTGCGCTGCCTCGGGTAATCAGGGTGGAGTTTGCATAGACTTCAATGGGATTCAGAGAGCCATAAGTGGAAGCCTGTGCGCGGGTATCGTTGATATAAATGCTGTCGTCCAGCACCAGTGTTGCACCATTGGTTACATGGAATTCCACATACCGGAGAACCCCGGAGCCCCGGATGGTCAGGTCACGGGATATGGTATATTCCCGCTCGTTGCCCCGGAAGTTCTCAAATTCGATCGTGCGGTTTGCAATAATGGTAGTGACATTGGAATTGTTCAGTGCGTTGACGAATTCTTTTTTGCTGCTGACGGTAGCGGTCTGGCCGTTCTGAATGTTGGTCAGCGCCTTAATAATCGCTTCCGCCTGCTGAAGTTTTTCGTAATTGGTGACTTTCCCTTTGTCCTCGCCGCTGAGCGCATCATAGGCAGCGCGGGCTTCTTCCACCGCGGTTTTGTGGCTCAGTTCGGGAATATCGGGAAGTGCTTCGATTTTTGCGACGACTTTTTCCCAGTCAGGGGTTACTTCTTCTTTTTCCTTGTCGATGGCAAAGCTGTCGATCTTTACGCTCTTTCCGTCTTCCACTTTATAAGCATCATAATACAGGCAATCGCCGTCAATGGTAAATCCGGTATACACCGGGCAATCCAGATCCAGTGCTACAGCGCTGGGAATTTCCGGCAGAGCTTCCTGCACATAGTTTTTGACACCAGCGGTACCGGCAATCAGGAACAGGGTGCCGTCCGGCTCAATGGCAGTTTCATAGTTGGTGCCCTCGTAGGTGGTGGTTTGGGTTTCCACCTGCTGGGTGTCTCCATAGGACAGCCAGGGGGTGCGGTTGTACACATGGTCATGACCGGAAAGCACCAGGTCAATATCACATTCTGCGGAAAGCTGATTCAACTGGCTGCGGATAGCTGCGACATCGTCATCCTGCGCATGAGGGCCGTTGGAATAGGGGGATTTGTGCAGCAGAATGATTTTCCATTCCGTACCGGCATTTTTGGCGGTTTCATAGGCCCAGTCATATTGTGCATCGGAGAGATATCCGTCAGCAGTCACATCATTGGTGTTCAAAACGATAAAGGTGGCGTTTTCGTATTCATAGGAATAATACACACCGGTATCGGTATCCTGTTCGGGAAGGTTCTGGAAGTTGAAATGGGACATCAGCGCATTGGGAGTGGTGACACCCTCCACGTCGGATTTATCCTCGTGGTTACCGGCTGCCGGCGTGATGGGCAGAGACATGGAAACGGGATTGTCCAGCACCCAGCTCCAGTAGTTTTCGTTGCTGCCGTCGTCTACAAAGTCACCGCCATGGAGCAGGAAGGAGGCGTCGGGGAACATTTCATCCGCCTGTTCCAGCGTGTTAAGATAGGTCTCATAGTCCGACTGAACCATACCCTGAGAGTCGTTGACATTGATAAAGGTAAAGGAATCATCCTGCGCTCCGTCGGTGGTGAAGGAAACGGTTCCACTCCAGTATCCCTGTTCCGGAGAACCCACCCGGTAGTAATAAGTGGTGCCGGATTCCAGATTTTCGACTTCAGCGGTATGACGGTTGACTTTTTTGGTGGCATAAGTGGTAATCAGCCCCAGATTCAGGAGCGTTTTGGGTTTTACAACCTCTGTAGTGTTGGCTGTAATGGTTTGTGCGCCGGAAAAATCCGGGGAACTGGAGAGCTGCACGGCGCCGCTGTCCACCATGGTTCCGGTGTACCAGCTAAAAGCCCGGCCTGTTTCCGCGTCTGAACCAAAGGTCATGGTTACCTGATCGGGAAGAAGTCCGTTTTCTGCGGAAGGCTCCGGCTTCTGCACCGTTCCATCAAATACAATGGTTCTGGATTCTCCGTTTTCTCCATCGTCCTGCGTATCGTCATATAGCATGGAGCTGGCCACATCGTCAATCAGACCGCCCATACCGGTGAGAAAACTTTCGCTCATGTATTCGTTGAGGAGGCCTTCAATCAGGGTACGGACATCCAGACCAGCCATATCCAAAATGGCTTTCAGGTTTCCGTTGTCCGTTTTGGCATCGATGGCGATTTTCCAGACACCGCTGAAAGCAATGCCGGTATCGACAGAAAGATTGGTAGTCAGGTCATCGACAATCACCATGACTTCGTCCAGCAGCATATCGATGAGATTGGAAATGATTTCGCCGCTCTGGATATAAGCACGGGCCTCTTCCACCCATTCCGGCGGATTTTCTGCGCCCTGATAGTGGTTAATGAGAATCAGCACGACCAGATCGTACAGACTTTTTTCTTCCGGCGTTCCCAGAGAGGCTACGCCAAAATTGGAAACCTTCGTGATGATTTCATCGATTTTATTCAGCAGATAATCGGGGTTGTCGATATAGCGGGTTTCGACTTTATTCAGCAGGTCGTCCACCATTTCGATAATCTGCGCGTCGGTGATGGTCATATCTCCGATCAAACCGGCTGTACCGGAAGGAGAAAGCTGAATTCCGCCGTTTCGATAGCTGACATTGACGCGGCCGATACCGGAACCCAGTTCCAGCTGCATACCGCCTTTCAAACTGTCCTGCACCATGCTGAGAATCATGCCGTTGATATCCAGATCCGGCGCCATTTCCGAGATAAATTCCCGAATTCCCTTTTCGCTGATCTGCTTCAGGATGGGAACCAGCATACCGTTTGCCATGTTGTTCAGCATGGTTTCCGGATAGAGCTTGTCCATGGTATAAGCGGGAAAGTCCTCGATGACTTCGCCGTTAAAGACAATGGATTTGATACTTTCGCTGCTGACGGTAAAGGTCTCACGAGTACGGTTGGTGCCGTCGTTCAGTTTTTCACCTTTGGAAAAAGTAACACTGCGTACAGGGGAACCCCAGGAAGAGAGAGAACCGGTCTCCACGTCGGTGAGGTGATTTCCGTTGACTGTGGTATATTCGGCAATATCATTGGCGTGCATATGGCCGGTGAAGATATACCGCAGACCGGCGTCTGCCAAGGTAGTGGCGGTTTCTTCCCTGTTTTCCACCACATACTCGCTGAGCACTTCGTCCTCCATATCAAAATGGGGAACCAGTCCGTGGTGCATCAGGCCGATGACAGTTTTTCCTTCCGCCTCGGCTTTCTGAATCTGATCGACTGCCCAAACCAGCAGGTCTTCGTCCACCCGTCCGGCGGTGATGTGCTCGTTGGTTTCCATACCGGTGGCATCCGGGCTGTACATGCCGGAATCCAGTGCCAGAATCACATAGTTTCCAAAAGAAGCGGCATAAGAGAGCCCGCCTGCCTGTTTTCCCTGCGGAGGGGTGTAATATTCCGCATCAAATTCTCCGTTATAACCGAAGTTTGCGTAAATTTCCTTGAATTCAACCGGAGTAACCGTTTCGGTGTTTTCCTTTTTGCCGTTTTCAAAAGTACAGGCGTCGAGATAATTGTAAATATCGTGATTGCCGTTAATGACGAAAACTTCCGCGTCGGTCTGGTCTTCAATCTGCTGCATTTCTGCGGCAAATTCCTGATGGCCTTTTTTCTCGCCGTCCTTGGTGAGGTCGCCGGAAACCAGCACGATGTCTGGCTGGTCTTTTTCAATCATCTCTACAGCGGAATCCAGCACAGAACCGGATTCTGCCAGCATCTTGGGGTCACCGTTGACATAGGTCTGATAATCTTCACAGTCGGAAACATAGGTCAGCGGATAGTAATGTGTATCCGAGATTACACAGATTTTCAGTGTGTCCTCTGCTGCCAATACTGGAATCTGTGGCAGAAGTCCGATCATGATGGACAGGGCCAGACAGATGCTCAGTGTTTTTTGAAAGAGTTTCTTTTGCATATGAATCCCTCGACATCTCCATTTCTCGTTTGTTCCGGCGGGGTGGGCCGTACCGGTCAGAGTGAATTGCGATCCTCTGAAAACATTCTTTATCATTCAGTATAAAGATGTATGAGAAATTTACCGCCAGGAAGAGGTAAAACCTGCGTAACTGTCTGTAAAATTTTAGAAGATTTTCTGAGGCTTATTTTTATGAAGATACAGGAAATATCCGGAATAAGAAGGTTCTATTTACTGAAATTGTAAAATAAAATTTCCTCGAGTTCCCAAAACAAAAAACGGCTGGTCTCTCCTGTTGGAGAGCCAGCCGTTTATGTTTTCGATAAAAATTATTGCTGTTCTGCCAGCGCACGGGAAAGCCATGCATCGGCGATATCCAGTGCCAGATACAGTCCGCTTTTTTCGCTGGATTTCACAATCTGCTTGCGGTTGCGGATGGTAGGGTCAGTGTACATCAGCTGAACCGTGACCCGATCGGCCACTTCCAGATCCTGCACCTTTTTCTTGCTCTTGATTTCCATTTTGATAACGAATTTATCCTTCATGCTTCCATAGTAAATCGTATCTCCACTGCGCACAAAGGGCTTTCCCTTATAGGTGGGAAATTTCGCAGCTTTTTTTTCACTCATAGCCATATCCTCCTTGTAAAAAAATTGATCCGAAGTCGGATTCCAACCAATCAAACAGATATCGTACTTATAAGTATACCATAATTCTTCTCTGACTGCAAATCATTCGGGCAAAAAGACATGAATCTGACAGGAAAAACAAAAAACCTGCCGTTGTTTACCATTCAACGGCAGGTTTTCAGCTGTAAGAAGAAAAACAGAGGTTACTCCCTCAGATAAGATTTTACCAGAACTTCCAGCAGTTCATCCCGGTCTACCCGACGAATCAGGCTGCGGGCATTGTTGTGGGTGGTAATATAAGTGGGGTCCTCCGAGAGAATGTAGCCCACGATCTGGTTGATGGGGTTATATCCTTTTTCTTTCAGTGCATCATAAACCGTTGTCAGTATCCGGCGGATATCGCCTTCACGGTCCCGCTCCAGCGAGAACGTCATGGTTTTGTCATCAATCATGAAAACACCTCCGATACCGATAATCATACACGAAATAAACGGAAAATACAAGGGACCCTGCACAGAAAAAACTGTAAATTATAAAAATTCTGGTAAAATAGCTGAGTTTGCTCTTTGTTTTTTTGCCTTATTGATCAGGAGCGGAGAACAGCGCCCTCTTTTTCCAGCTCTTTCATCACTTTTTTCATGACGCTGTTGGTCTGCTCATCGGTCAGAGTGCTGTCAGCAGAACGCAGGGTGATGCTGAAGGCCACGCTCTTCTTGCCGGTTTCAATCTGTGCGCCCTGATAAACGTCGAACAGCTGAATGGCTTCCAGCAGAGAACCGCCGCCGCGGACAATGGCTTTTTCCAGCGTGCCCACCGGGATGGACTCGTCACAGAGCAGGGCCAGGTCACGGGTAACTGCCGGGAACTTGGGCAAGGGCTTGTAGGTCTTTTCCGGCTGAGACAGCTCAAACAGTGCGTCAGCATCCAGAGAGAAGCTGTACACGCGGCAGTCCATACCATAGTTTTCAGCAACGGCGGGATGAATTTCACCCATGACGCCAAAGACGCGGCCATCTTTCACCAGATTGGCGCAGCGGCCGGGATGATAGCTGGGGTTGTCACAGCAGGCTTCCACATCGTAATCATACACGGAAATGGCACTCAGCAGCTCTTCCACAATGCCCTTCATCTGGAAGAAGTCTGCACCATCGCCGTACAGTCCGGCAATCAGGGTGTTTTTCTCCACCGGCAGCTCATCGGGAGTGGTGGGGATGTATTCTCTGGCCAGCTCGTACAGAGCGGCGGAAGCGTTGCGGTTGTTGTAGTTCTTTGCCAGAATTTCCATCATGGAGGGCAAAGCGATGGTGCGCATGATGCTGGTGTCCTCGCCCAGAGGATTGGAAATCACAATGGAGTTACGCAGCTCGCTGTCTGCAGGCAGATTGATTTTGTCGTAATAGCGGGGGCTGATAAAGGAGTAGGTCATGATCTCGCTCAGACCCTGTGCCAGCATGGTGTTGTCAATCTTGGCCATGAACTTCTGCACAGGAGAGTACTTGCCCTGTGCGCCGCCGCTGATAGCCGTGCTGGGAATGTTGTTGTAGCCATAGAAGCGGGCAATTTCCTCGGCGATATCGGCCTTGTGCTCCAGGTCGGGGCGGAAAGTGGGAACCAGCACATCGTCGCCGTCAAACTGGCAGTCCAGAGGAGCCAGGATGGCCTTCATCTCGTCGGCAGACAGGTTCAGGTCCAGGAAGCGATTGATCCAGTCGTGCTCCAGCGGAATGCGGCGGCGTTCACGGTTGGAGTGGTCATCTTTCAGAGTGCCGTCCAGCACATCACCGGCATCCAGCAGCTCTACCAGCTCGCAGGCACGGTCCAGAGCGGGCAGGCAGTTGTTGGGGTCCAGACCCTTTTCATAACGGGAAGAAGCATCGGTACGCATTCCCTGATCTCTTGCAGTCACGCGGACGGAAGCGCCGTCGAAGCAGGCAGACTCAAACACGATGGTGGTGGTATCGTCCATAATGCCGCTGTACTCGCCGCCCATGACGCCGGCAATGGCAACGGGCTTTTTGGCATCGGCAATGACCAGCTGTCTGCCGGTGAGCTTGCGGTCCACTCCGTCCAGCGTGGTGATGGTTTCGCCGTCTTTTGCCAGACGCACGCGGATTTTGCCCTCTTCAATGAAGCGCAGGTCGAAAGCGTGCATGGGCTGGCCGTATTCCAGCATCACATAGTTGGTGATGTCCACGATGTTGTTGATGGGGCGTACACCCAGTGCGCGCAGACGCTCACGCATCCAGCGGGGAGAGGGCTTTACCCGAACGTTTTTCACAATGCGGGCGCTGTAAATGGGGCACAGCTCGGGAGCCTCAATTTTTACATCCAGCATTCCCTCGCAGGAGCCGTGACCGGCCTTGACCTCGGGGGTGTGCAGGTTGAGGGGCTTTTTGAAGGTAGCGGCAGCTTCTCTTGCCAGACCGATGACGGAGAAGCAGTCGGGGCGGTTGGAAGTAATTTCAAACTCCACGCTGGTGTCGTCCAGACCGATGGCCTCACAGATGGGCTTGCCGAGGGTCAGGTCACAGCCGTCCTCTTCGGTCAGAACGAAAATACCGTCTTCAATGGCGGAGGGGAAATCATGGGTGGTGAGGCCCAGCTCGCCAAGGGAGCACAGCATACCGTTGCTGGCCACACCGCGGAGCTTGCCTTTTTTGATTTTAATGCCGCCGGGAAGGGTAGAGCCGTGAAGTGCGGCGGGTACCACATCGCCGGGTTTCAGGTTCTGGGCGCCGGTCACGATCTGGATGTTTTCCTCAGCACCCACGTTTACCTGACAAATCCACAGGTGATCGGAGTCGGGGTGGCGCTCCATGGATTCCACCCGAGCCACGACAACGTTGCTGATCTCGCTGCCTTCGACTTCATAGCCTTCCACCTTGGAACCGCTCATGGTCATGGCTTCCGTGAAGGAGCGCATGGGCATGTCGTCCAGGGTGACAAATTCTTTCAGCCATTTCATGGAAAGATTCATTTATCATTCACCAAGCCTTTTTTGGAATATAGTAAAGGAAAATCGGGGGAAACCTCCTGAAAGGAGAGTTTCCATTTGCGCTGTGGGTTAGCCCTGGAACTGTTTCAGGAAACGGACGTCGTTCTCATAGAACAGACGCAGGTCGTCGATATTGTACCGGCGCATGACCACGCGCTCCAGACCCATGCCCAGCGCAAAGCCGCTGTATTCCTCGGGGTCAATGCCGCAGTTGCTCAGCACCTTGGGATGTACCATGCCGCAGCCCAGAATCTCAATCCAGCCCTCGCCCTTGCACAGGCGGCAACCTTCGCCGTGGCAGTTGAAGCACTGCACGTCAACCTCAGCGGAAGGCTCGGTGAAGGGGAAGTGATGGGGACGGAAGCGCACCACGCTGTCCTCTCCGTACAGGCGCTTAACAAAGGTTTCCAGTGTGCCCTTCAAGTCGGCAAAGGTGATGCCCTTGTCCACCACGAGACCCTCGATCTGATGGAACAGGGGGGAGTGAGTGGCGTCCACAGCGTCACTGCGGTACACACGGCCGGGAGAAATGATGCGGATGGGCGGCTTCTGCTTTTCCATGACGCGCACCTGCACCGGGGAGGTTTGGGTGCGGAGCAGGATGTTTTCGTTGATGTAGAAGGTGTCCTGAGTATCCCGGGCGGGATGGTCCTTGGGGATGTTCAGGGCTTCAAAGTTATAATAATCGGTTTCCACTTCGGGGCCGTCCACGATTTCAAAGCCCATGCCGATGAAAATTTCCTTGATTTCGTCCAGACCGATGGACAGGGGATGCTTGGCGCCCATGGCATGGCGTTTGCCGGGAAGGGTTACGTCCAGCTTTTCCGCTTCCAGACGGCGCTGCTGCTCGGCAGCCTTCACTTCTGCGGCACGCTGGGTCAGTTCTGCTTCAATGTCTGCGCGGACGCGGTTGGCCAGCTGGCCGATCACCGGGCGCTCTTCGGCGGAAAGCTTGCCCATCTGCTTCAGAATGGCGGTCAAAGCGCCTTTTTTGCCCAGATACTTGATGCGCAGTTCCTCCAGCGCCTGCTGGCTGGCGGCATTCTCCAGTTCTGCTTCCGCTTGTGCGCGGATGGCTTCCAGTTGCTCCTTCATAACAGGAATCAATCCTTTCAAAAAAATATACGGTTCCATATGCAGGGAAGGCGGCAGGCGGCAGGGAAAACAAAAAGCCTCCGCCCCCTCAAAAAGGGGCGAAGGCATAAAACTCCGCGGTACCACCCTTATTTTTGTAAGAACAGAAGCCCTTACTCTCCTGCGGCGGGTAACGGCGCCGTCCGTCAGCCCCTACAGACAAAATGTGTTCAGGACTGCCGCTCCAAAGGGAACTTCACTTTGACCCGTGCGCAGGTGTGCTTTCAGCCGGGGACACACCCTCTCTGCTCGCCGTGGAAAAGGCTACTTTCCTTTTTCATCGCGTTATACAGTGCTATTCTATCACGACCGGCTGCCAATTACAACCCCGACAAGGCGGAATCTGGGGCTTTTTTCAGGATTTTTTCTTCTTTTTCCCGTTGTTCTGCTGTTTTTTGGCCTGCTTTTCCAGTTTTTGCGCCAGTGTTTTTCCCCGTTTTTTATCGGAATAAATGGTGCGTTCCGTGACAAGGGTATCGCCCCGCTCGAACATTTCGTTGAGCATGGAAAAATAGCTGCCCGGTGTGGCGATGGCATTGACCCGCAGAATGTCCAGCCCAGCCGGGCCGATGATGGTATCCGCCAGCTTGACACAGTTGGTGTTGATGGCGAAGTATTTCCGGAAGGGGCCGGACTGTACTTTATAGATGGAAGCGCCGGTGGCTTTTACCAGTTCGCTGGCGGCGTCGGTGCAGTCTCCTTCAATGGGCAGGCCTTCCCGCTTTTTTTCCAGGTCGCTTTTCCAGGGAACCAGAACTGCTTTCAGGTTTTCCAGCTGCTTTTCCACCACAGCCCGCTCTTTCTGGGTAATATTCAGTCCAAATCCCACCAGAATCTTGTTTTCGAAGGTGAGACAGTGGCGGATATAGGGGCCGATGGGCGCCATGGCAACGGTGCCGTCGCTGACCAGTCCGAAAAGGCGGTTGGAATAGTGGTCGTAACAGCCGTAGGAATAGACGGTATCATCCAGACGGATGTCCACATGGCCCATGCGTCCGAAAGCCACGTCGGAAAGGTGGATAAACACTTCCAGATCGGGCTTTTTGCCGGCGTTTTCCCGGGTTTGACGGATCACCCCTCCTTCGTTCTGGTGAGTGGCGAAATACCGGTTGAAATCGTCAATGAGACGGCTGGGAATAAAGGCGGTGATAAAGGTGGGCAGTGCGATGCGGACTTTCCTCTTAATCCGGTCGCCCACCTGATTGGAGAGAAACAGCCCGGAAACAAAGTCCAGCAGCAGTACGGCGGAATAGAGGATCAGATAAATTCCGGCCACGATAAAGACAGTGTGCAGCTGAAGGCTTGGATTGAGAATCAGGGAGACGCCAAAGGCCAGCGACAGCAGCGCGGCGAAGCTGTTTCGGAATTTGCCTTCCAGATCTTCCGTCCAGCACTGAATGGCGATGGTTCCCCGGGCCAGACCACTGATAATAAACCAAAGGCCAAACAGCAGCGCCGCAGGAAAGGCAAAAAATGACGGGGAGACGGCCATCAGAACTGCCAGCGCGGCAAACCCCGCCGCAGACAGAAAAGCGGCGGCCTTTTTCTCTGCGGACAGCATCTGCACCAGCCGGGTGATGCCGGCAATGGCCAGACCGGCGGAAGCGGTACCCTGTAAAAAACGGAAGGCAAGACTGCCGTTTGCCAGCGTGAGAATTCCGAAGGACAGAAACAGCACCGCCTGTGCC
>CAJMOI010000042.1 GCA_905215105.1 uncultured bacterium | reverse complement strand
GGTTCACAATCTGGTGGGTACCGGTGATGCGGAAGGCTCCATGAATGCCGCCAATATTCTGAAACCTGCCCTTTCCAGGGGAGAGATTCAGGTCATCGGCGCTACGACCTTTGCAGAATACCGTAAATACATTGAAAAAGATGCCGCTCTGGAGCGCCGCTTCCAGCCCGTTACCGTGGCAGAGCCTTCTCTGAAGGACACCGAGGAAATGCTCAGCGGCATCAAGGAATATTATGAAAAATATCACCGCGTTCAGGTCTCCCCGGCAATTGTTCACAGGACTGCCGTACTGGCAGAACGGTATATCAATGACCGGTTCCTGCCGGATAAGGCCATTGACCTGCTGGATGAAGCCTGTGCCTGTGCCGCCCTGCGGAATTTGCCCATGGCGGAATACGATACGCTGATGTTCCAGCTGGAAAAGATGAAAGAGCAGGAAGAAGCCCTGACTGCTGACGGCGTGGAACCGGATTATGAAAAGCTGGCGGAAACCCGCTATGAGATTGCCCGGATGGAAAATCAGGCCAAGGAACTGGCTCCGGCTGCTCAGTCTGCACAGGTGGAGGAAAAAGATCTGGCCAAAGTCATCGAGCTTTGGACGGGGATTCCCGCCAGCCGTGTGCAGGAAAGCGAGCTGAACAAACTGGCTCATCTGGAAGACCGTCTCAGTGCCCGTGTGATCGGACAGAAAGAAGCCGTGGACGCGCTGGCGGCAGCCATTCGCCGCAGCCGTGTTCAGATCAGCCCCCGCCGCCGGCCCGCTTCCTTTATCTTTGTGGGACCCACCGGTGTGGGCAAAACAGAGCTGGTCAAGGTGCTGTCTCAGGAACTGTTCGACACGCCGGAAACCCTCATCCGTCTGGATATGTCGGAATTCATGGAAAAGCACTCGGTCAGCCGGATTATCGGTTCCCCTCCGGGGTATGTGGGCTATGACGAAGCAGGGCAGGTGACGGAAAAAGTCCGCCGCCGTCCCTATTCGGTGCTGCTTTTTGACGAGATTGAAAAGGCCCATCCCGACGTGATGAATATCCTGCTCCAGATTCTGGATGAAGGTCACATTACCGATGCCCATGGCCGGAATGTGAACTTTGAAAATACCGTCATTGTGATGACCTCCAACGCCGGCAGCGAAAAGAAGGAGTCCGCCATGGGCTTCAACCGCAGTCAGGCAGATGTGAGCCGTGAAAAGGCTATGAAAGCCCTTTCCGAGTTCCTGCGGCCGGAATTCCTCAGCCGTGTGGATGAAGTCATTGTTTTCCGTCCGCTGGATGTGGATGACTATACCAATATTGCAAAGCTGCTGATGGAGGAGTATGTAGGCTCTCTGAAAGAGCGGAATATTGTCCTCACCTATGATGACAAGGCAGCACGTTGGCTGGCGGAGCATTCCATTGGCGGCAGAAGCGGCGCCCGGGATTTGAGAAACCTGATTCGCCGTGAGGTAGAGGACCGGTTGGCCTCCGAGATTGTCAATCATGGAGAAGGATCTCTGTCCGCTGTGGCAGTTACCGCTGACGAAAAGGGAATCAAAATGCAAACCATCTGACAATAAAACAATCAATTTCAAAATCAAAAGGGGAGTTTTCCAACCGGAAAGCTCCCTTCTTTGGTTGTCAGAAAAAGAACCCGGCGACAACTGTTAGAAACAGCTGCCGCCGGGTTCTTATATAGAAAATGAGTAAGGGGAAGCAAAAATCAGAAGTGACGCTGTTTTTTCCGGAAAGCAATCAGGGCCAGCAGTCCAGTAAGTGCTATTGCAGTGACTGCCAGAGCAGGCAAGTTGCCGGAATCGCCGGTTGCAGGTTTATCATCAGGCTTTTCGGGAGTTTCCACCAGAACCAGTGCAGCTTCGGCCTTTTTAAAGGCTTCTTTTGCTGCCAGGAAGGTTTCCATATTGGTGTTGGCTGCATCCAGCGCCATCAGCTTTTCGTAAGCCTCACGGTAGGCTTTATAAGATTCAGCGGTATACTTGTCTTCCGGTTTCAGCTGAATGCTGTCGCGGTATGCATCCATTCCTTCTGCACGTTTTTCCAGTGCCAGAATGGCTTTGTCAAGAGCTTCTACCATTTGAGAGACTGTTTCGTTGGTACCGGATTTCAAGATGCTTTCGCAGTCTTTCAGCAGAGCTTCCAGCTTCCCGTAGGAGTCAGTAGTATACACGTTTTTGTCCAATGCTTCGGCACTGGCCATCTTGTATTTCAGTGCGGAGACATTGACCAGCTGCTTCTGCGCGTTCAAAATAGCATCCGCCAGTGCCTGATCTATAGACGGGTCATGATCCTTTTTGGCTTCTGCAATGGCGTCAGCGAGAACCTGATAAGAATCCGTGGTGTAGTCGTCACGGTTCAATGCTTCGGCGGCTGCAATCACAGCGTCCAGATCCACAGGAGGTTTCAGCATCAATGCGGCTTTTGCATCGTGAATCGCAGTAACAGCAGCGGCAATTTCTTCTGCGGTACCGGCGTCCAGAAGCTTTTTACCGTTTTCGACGGCAGCGGTATAAGCTCCGTAGCTTTCTTTTGTATACAGAGAGCCATCTACGGTGTCATACTCCGCAATTGCAGACTTCAGAACCGTTACATCAACCAGTCCGGCAAGTGCAGCTTCAAAGGCTTCGCCCGCTGCTGCCATTTCCAGGGGATGTACACGCTCGCCGGTCTTATCCTGTGCAATCAGGGCGGAAAGGGCCCCGCTGCTTTCCGTCAATGCGGCAAAGCTGGCAGTGGAGTAGTTTTCAGCGCTGACAGTTTCCAGTTTTTCCAGTGCAATTTCCGCCAGTTCGCGGTTACGGATGGAATATTCCAGTCCGTCCTGTGCCTCGGTCAGAGCATTTTTCAGCTTATCAGCCGTTTCTGCATCCAGATTATCGGAATCGTCCAGTGCTTTTTTCAGATTGTTGACCGCTTCATTGTAAGCGGCAAAGGTGGAAACAGAGTACACGTTGCCTTCATTGCTCAGTGCCTCGTCTACCAGTTTTTGCAGCTCGTCCAGGTTGGAAGCCTTTACCTTTGCATTGCTGCGAGCAGCTTTCAGCATCCCCAGAGCAGAGTCAACGGTTTCCTGGCTGGCATAGAGGTTATCCATAACCTCCTGCGCAATGGCTTTTGCTTCGTTATAAGCGGTCACACTGTCGGTGGTCCAGTTTTCGTCAGCGGCCTTCTCCAGTTCTGCTTTCAGTTCTGTCTTATCCGCGGCGGTTATGGCTGCGGCAGAGGTCTGGAGTTCCGCAATCTCGGGAATGATTTCGCCCCAGCTGACAGTAATGGATTCCAAAGTCTTGTCTTCGGGAAGTACAAACTCGCTGATAGACTGGTTCAGAGTTCCCAGAACCACTTTTTCGGTTTCACCTACAAAGGCGGCTTCTACAGTAGCGTTGGAAACAGCACCAAGCTGTACCAGTCGAACGGTACGCAGATCCTGAGGTTCAGAAATCCGATAGGTAAAGGAGCTGTTTACCGCAGAGGACTGGAAAGTAGTGGTGAAGTCCTGATCCAACATATAGGAGGGCAGTTTTCCCTCCACTTCCACAGCTTCGGAGACCACGTCGCGGTTGGCTTCGGGGGAAATATAAGCGCCGCCGTTGATCTGGATTTCGCCAAATCCCATCCATCTGTGAGAATAGGTGGTCAGCGGCCGGACACGCAGATAGCGGCCGGACACATTCAAATTGGTTGCCTCGGCATACATATTGCCGGGGTTCTGGCTGTCGTGAGTCAGGTAGGAAGCGGACTTGGCGGTGGTGTCATCCCACACGTTTTCAAAGTCTCCGTTGCCCACCGTGAGAATTTCCGTCCAATCATCGCCTTCGGGATCATTGGAGATTTCGAATACAGCGTGACGGATGTAATTCAGGTTGGTTTCGTTGATATAGTAGCGAATCTGGTTAAAGGTGATTTCCTGTCCCAGATCAAACAGAATTTGCTTTCCGGCTTCCTGCGGCCCGGTAATCATACCGATGGTGCTCAAGTTGCCGTCAAACACATTGCCTACCGTACCAGCGGTGCGCATATCGGAGCCGGTGCTCTGGTTGGCAAAGTCGCTGGTAACATTCTTTTTGCCGATAAAGAGGTAGTTGACGATGAAGGTGGAGAGATTGCATTCTACATCGTTTTCAGTGCTGTTGACCACGCGGATATACCGGGCATCCACACTGCTGCCGGACGTATAAGCGGTCCAGGTGATGGCATTCATGGAGGTTTGCAGTTCCAGGCCCTGTGCCAGTTCGCTGGTCTCAATCCCGGTAATATTCTTGATGTTGTCCAGTTTGATGCCAATATAGCTGCCGGCAGGCAGAGTCACCGTTCCGCCAGTCAGGAAAGCCTTGCCTTCTGTATTCAGGTTGGCCTTCATGGTGGTTTCAATGTTGGTATAAAGGTGCTCGGTATCGCCTTCGGTGGCGGCTTGTTTCACCGTGAACTCGGAGAATTTGCCCCATGCGCCCCGCTGCTCCAGGTTGCGGATGCGGATATAGCGGGCTCTTGTTCCGTTCAGATTAATGCTCAGCTCATCCTTTCCGGAAGCTGCGCCGGTATAGCTTTCATAACCCTCCACAGGGGTCCAGGTTTTGTTATCGATAGAAGTTTCGATGGCATACTTCAGCAGTTTATCACTGCCGCTGTTGCCTACCACAATTCGGGCGCTTTCCAGAGCTGTTACCTTCCCCAGATCATAGCCCAGGAAGTCATCTATCATAAAGTCATCGCCGGTGGTATTGCCGCTTCCGTCCGGGTCGTAACAGACAAAGGTGTTTTCATTTCCATCGTACAGGTTGGCTTCTGTTCCCTGATAGATCTGCCAGCGGTCGGTACGAATGACGGTATAGGAAATCGGAGAGGTGTCCTCTTTGGATGCGATGACTCGGAACTCACCCAAACGCCACCAGACCGGTGCCAGTGTTTCGTTGCGTACACGCACGGCAGAGGCAGCGACGGCGAGGTCAAAGTTCTGGCTCTTGTCGCTGGTTACATCCGCAGCTTTTTGCCACTGCCCTTCGCTGTCCAGATACTCAATGACGCCATCCCGCATCACATCACCGGCAGCGGAGGAACCCTGTTCCAGCACAACGCTTTCCACAAACACCGGTTCACTAAAAGTATAGGTAACGGCGCCATCAACAGGCAGCTTGTCCTTAAATTCACCGGAGCTTTTGGAGAGCCATACTTCCGAACCGGCATTATTATCTGCCAGTTTGTCAAGGGCTGCGCCATTCATATTGTCCAGATTGGTGGAGTATTCGCCGGTGATTTCCTCACTGCCGGAATCCTCCTGTTTATTGATGGTAATTTCGTGAATGTTGAGGTAAGCATCCAGTTTATTCTCAGCGGTTGCTATCAAACGAATGCCCATAGCCTGGAAGTTCTCGGGAAGATTCTCTTTGTTGACAACTACTTCCAGATACTGTCCCTGTGTACCGGTAAAGGTATTTTCCATACCGGTCAGTTCCAGATCTTTCCACTCTTTGCCGTCTTCAGTATACTGAAGCTTGGACTGTTCAAAGTGGTTTTTGCCGTTGCCCAACAGGAAACGGATGTTGTTGACAGGAATTTTCTTGTTGAATGTAACGCCCACATAATCGCCGGTGTAAATCCAAACGGGGTTCCGATAGCTCAACTGAGTACCGTCATCGCCGTCGAATACATCGTCAGTACTGCCCACGGGATTATCCTGACGGTTGGTGATGAAGTTCTGCACGATTTTGGACGGGTCCATAATGGTTTCAGCCTGAGCGGAAATGTAGGAAGCCAGCGTGTTAATAAAGGGAACAATATGCTGTACGCCTACTTCGGCTGCTTCATAATGATCCACATACCAGAAGCTGTGGGTTTTGGAGCGGTCAAAAGCGGCCTTGCCGTTGGTATTGGCATTGATAATGCCAGCGCTGTCGTGATTCAAAACGGACTTGACGCCTTCCAGATAGGTGATGGCTGCCTCGGTGGTGTCGTCCCAGCAGTCCAGCCAATAGACCATCTGGTCACGCAGTCTGGAGTCACCTGCATTTTCACGGAAGGTTTTAGCCGCTTTCTGTAATACTTCAAACTCATCAATGATAGCGTCCGTATCTTCTGCGGTAACCGTTCCGGCGCTCAGCTTGCTCTTATATTCGTTGAGCAGGGGTTTCAGCTCTACAGATTCCTGCAGGATGGTAACACGGCCATCCATGTTCTGGTTAATCATATGCTTGGACAGCTCCCGCAGAGCATCAGAGGCACTGTTGGCATTGGAGCCGTTGTGGTCCACATATTTAAAGGAATCATCCCATGCCTGATTGGCCTCTTCCTCGGATTCCCAGATATTCCAGCAGTAGCAGGCATTGCCGAAAATAGCCACCTTACTGGGCTCAGATTGCTGCATGGGGTTGAGCATGATACCCTGAATATTGTCAGGGTTTACGCCGGGATGCAGGAAAGTGGTGTAACCACCCATAATCAGGTGCTTTTTGGAGTTATCGGTGCAGGGCCAGTTAATCCACAGGAAGGGACCACGGCCTACATTATTGGTAAAGGTGCTGGTGAAGCTGTCGGTTACTTCGCCCCAAACCTTGCCGCCGGTCATAACCAGCTGTACATTGTCGGGAGCCTGCTTCAAAGAAGTGAATTCAGAGCTGCTGCCATTGCCCATATAATCAAAGGGCACATAGGGCAGAGTGGTTTTCATATCGGGATATTCGGCCTGAACTTCTGTTTTCAGCCATTCGGTCACATCGTTGAGCAGGCGCAGGCCGTTTTCACCGCCTGGATTCCAGAAGTCGTCTGCCAAAATAGCGATTTGCCGCACGCCGCATTCGATGACCTGCATGAACTTGGCTTTCAGCTTGGCCAAATCTTCCTGATAGTGCTCTTCGGTGTCAAACCGGAAGTGGTTTCCACCCGGGAAGGGATGCAGGGCATAAGCAAACCGGCATTTGGAAGCGTTGCCGGCTTCTGCCAGAGGAATAATTTTTTCTTCCAGCTCTTCCTGGGTATACAGTTCGCTCCACTTGGCACGGTGCTTTTCGTCGTCCTTGGGAGCATAGAAATAGGTATTCAGCTTGTAATAGCCGCCCCAGGTCATCAGTGCTGCCCGATCTTCAGTAGACTAGGGGTTGCCGTAATAGCCTTCGATAAAGCCACGGCTCACCACGTCCGCATAATCCTCGATTTGGAAGTTGCGAATGGTGTAGCTTTCCAGCTGCTTGACAATATGATACAGAGTGGTCAGGCCATAGAAACTGGCGTCCGTATCTTTGCCTACCACAGTAATCACGTTGTTGTCGCTGGCCAGCAAATAGGAATCTGTTTTGTCAAAGAGGTTTTCGGTTGCAATCTGATAGTGCTCGTCCGCATACACATCAGCATATTCGCCGGAGCCCTCAATGCCTACCAGAATATTGGTGGTCCCTGTCACAACGGAATCGGAAACTGTGACAGCAAGTCCTTTCAGATCGGCTACTTCCTCCAGACGGTCGCGGGTAGCTTCATCAATTCCCTTTTCAAATACGACATTGATATCGTTTCGAATGATATAGTCGCCGTCTCCGTATACCACGGAATGGGGAGCGGGATAAATTTCATACCCCGTCCGCTGCTCTGCTGCATCGCCTGTTTGAGCGGAAACCGGAAGAGCGCCCAACAGGATGCATGCAGACAGACCCGTTGCCAGTATTCTGCGCAGGTTCTGTCTTAGCTTGAACATAACTTTCCTCCCTTTCGGTAAAAGAATTTCCGGAAACTGAAAACTCGTTGTAAATAAGAAAAGACCTATTAATCATACAGAAACGCGAACGCGCCAGAGATCAATAGGTCTTGCCTGGAATCCAGTAACAATCCAAATTTTCAGTTTCAACTCATTATATAAATTGTAGCATAAATCTCTTTTTAAAGTCAATTGTATTTAGGTAATTTGTGGAATGGTGCAAAAAATGAAAGAAAAAACAGGAATGACTCATCACTTGTAAATGAACAAGTTAGTAAATTTAAATAATAAACAATGTAACTTTTATTGAGAATAGAAGTATTATATAGGAGAAAATTTCAATTGATAAACAGAAAAAAGCCGTTGGTATCCTGCTATACCAACGGCTTTTCCTGCAACACCAGCTGTTCTGCCATAGCTGGGCCGCATATTGCATAAGGTCCTTTTCTTTCCCTGTCCTTTGCAGCATCAAAGCAAGTCTTTGTGCAAATGCAAAGGTGAAATATCCGGCCCGTGGAAAACTCCATGTGTCGGTAAAATCTCAGATGAATCAACTGCGCGGTACGCATCTGTCATCCCAGAGGGAAGAGGATAGTTTCATCATAGCACAGTCGTTTATGGCCTCAAAGTGCAATTATGTTAGTATTTATCATACATTCGTTAGTTTTGAAACCGGATTTTTACTTTTTACAGAGAAGGAATTGAATTCTTTATCAGAAAAATAATAGGGAGATATACAAAACTCAGCGGCAAACTCTGACATCATAAAAGGACAGTATGGGAAGATGAGAAGCAAAATCTACCGGCATATCACAGGGCGGTTCCATCTGCCATCCGGCTGCTGCTGTACAACAGCTGCCCAATGATTCAGCAGGATGCAGAATGATGCGATCCCCCGCCAGTTCCATTTGTTTAACGGCAACCGGATTATGATTTTCATCCCATAGGCTGAAAGCGTTTTGCTCGATTTTGCAGGAATCGAAAGCATACAGCCGTCCAGCCACATGAGAGAAGTGAAGAACCACGTTGCCTTCTTCGTCAAACTCCGCTTTTTCCAGATCAGGGGCAGCACTGCCATAAGTGCGGCCGTAAATGTCCCGCAGAGCAGCGGCGGCCAGCCGTTCTCCCAGAACGACATTGGCAGCGGCGCTGTTGTGAATACCATCGCTGAGTCCGCAGTCAATGGCAGGCACAATGGAAACATGGGGAATATTTCTGGCACAGCGGCGCTGAGCTTCCCGGATCATGCCCCAGCCTGGGTCAACGGATTCTCCCTCTGCCCAAAGAAGCTGGCGATTCAGCTGAATGGTCAGCCAGGGAGTTTCTTCACCGGTTTCGGTACGGAGTTGTTCCACTACCCGTTCAAAACGCTGTTCATAAGTAGTACACTCCTGCGGGCCGGTGTCGGAGCATCCCTGATACCACAGAATTCCCCGGATGCTGCCGCCCTGAGAGCGGATGACTTCGATCATGGAGCGGTACAGATCGCCGTTTTCCTCCGGATTCCACCGGGAGAGAGGAGAACCGCCCAGAGAGGTCTGAAGCAGTCCGATGGGATATCCCAGCTCCCGATGAAGGGTTTTGGCAAAGGTGAGATACGGGGAAGCGCCGGGATTGGCGCCTTCCTGGTTGACGGGATGAACGGTATCGGTGGAGTCGTTCATGGGGTGCGCAGCCAGATCCCACCGCATACTGTTGCGGAAGAGATGGACGCCTAACTCCGGCGGATCATAAAACGGGTCTTTTCCGTAACCGGCCGAATTGCTCTGTCCCGCAATGACATATAAATCTCCTACACCCAGATGATACCGCATGTCGCCCCGCAGTGCCCATTCCAGTGCGTTGGCCCCCTTTTCGTGGGCGCAGCTTTCCAGACGGTAAAGCCCACCAGTGGGAATGCAGAGCTGCATTTTCCAGCATCCGTTTTCTTCCAGCTGGGCTTCCTGCCACGGAAGTACGTCCATTCCGCTGTCTTCCCGCACAATCCGAAGAGAAACGGCGGGAACGACAATCTGGCACTCTGCCGGCAGAATCAGATGGCCGCTGATATTGACAACAGCCGTTCCATTATTTTGCTGAAGGATCTGCCAATCGGCAGGTCCGTGATCGATGATGACGCCTATCATGGTGCAGGCACCCCTTTCCCCGGTATTATAGCGCCGGGAATGCCTGCTTTCCATAAAAAAATCCGCGATATTTTGGAAAATTTCATCTTGTTTTGGAGATTTTTTGACGGCTCAGATTCGTCGGTGGGTTTTCCGATAGACACTGGGAGAGCTCCCCTCTCTGCGGCGGAAAAAAGCCGACAAATAGTAGGGGTCACAGAACTGATACCGCGCGGCGATTTCTTTGATGCTGAGATCTGTTCCGATCAGTTCCTGGCGGAGCCGGTTCATCAGTAAATGCTCCAGATATTCTTTTGCCGTACAGCCAAAAGTTTTTTTAAAACTTCGGGACAGGGTAGAGGGTTCCCATCCCAGCTGTCGGGCAATGCTGCTGACACGCAGTTGGGCCGAGAGCTGCCGATCCATTTCTTCCAGCAGCGGACGGAAACGGAGAATTTCCCGACTGACCGGCAGAGGTCCTTCCTGAGAAAACTCTGCCAGAACCTGTGTGACGGCCCCCAACAGAAACAGCTGATCTGACAGAGTTTCCCTTGCTTCGGCGTTGCACAGGCGCAAAATGGCCTCTTGGTCAAAGGCTTTTCGGGCGATGGCGTTTCTTTCGGAAAACAGATCACAGCCCGGTACGATTTCTGCAAAGACATCTACATACAACTTTTCGATAGCGGTTTCGCACCAACAGGAAAAAGTGGTGTCCGGTGGAATGAGGTACACATATCCTGCTTCCAAAGCGGTGGTCTTGCCGTTAATGGTGACAAATCCGTCGCCGCCCATGACGAAATACAGGGTGTTGTAGGGGTAACGGTTAAAAGGATGGTTCCATTGGGGGCCGTCCTGAAAATGAACGGCCCGTACAATCCGGATTTGTGCAGGGGAAGCAGCAGAATATTCCATAGCGTTATTCGCCGGCAATTTCCCCGACACCGCTGAGAACCAGACGGGGGCGATAGGGGAAATCACCGATCATTTCCTGCGTGGTGACACCGGAAAGCACCAGCGCTGTGTCCAGGCCGGTTTCGATACCGGCGACGATATCGGTATCCATCCGGTCGCCGATGATGGCGGTCTCTTCGGAGTGTACGCCCAACAGCTTCAATCCGGTGCGCATCATCAGCGGATTGGGCTTGCCTACAAAATAAGCGTTTTTGCCAGTGGCCAATTCAATGGGCGCTACCAGCGCACGGCAGGCGGGGACAATTCCGTCCTCCATAGGGCCGGTCAGGTCGGTGTTGGTTCCGATGAGCTTGGCGCCCCGGTTGACAAACCGGACAGACTTGACAATGCTGTCGTAATTATAGTTGTCCGCTTCTCCGATAATGACATAGTCGGGATCAATTTCATTGACAGTAATGCCGGCATCATACAGGGCGTTGAGCAGTCCATGTTCGCCCACTGCATAGGCAGTGGCATCCGGATACTGGGAAGCGATAAAGTTGGCTGTAGCCAGTGCGCTGGTGTAAAAATGGCTTTCATCCACGTCCAAACCCATCCAGGCCAGCTTTTTCTGAAGCTCTTTGGGAGTATGGCGGCTGGAATTGGTCAAAAAGAGAAAGCGTTTTTCTTCCCGGTACAGCCATTCCACAAATTCCTTTACGCCGGGAAGCAGACGGTTGCCATGATAAATGACGCCGTCCATATCAATAATGAATCCTTTTTTCTGTCTCAGCTTGTCCATATGGTACAATCCTTTCTGTAAATCGGTTCAGGGAATTCCCCGGGATTTTCGACACTTCTGTATTTATCATACCGTTGCAGGCGGCAGAATGCAACCGGTTTTCCGCAGAATCGCATATAATACAAAATTGTCATTCGTCTGCATCGGTTGTATACTGTATGTATCATGTTGGAGCGCTGATTCTGCTTTTCAGCAAGGAGGAGATGTTTTTGAGAAAGCCCAATGTTCTGTTGATTCTCTGTGATCAGTTTCGCAAAGACTGTCTGAGTATTCTTGGACACCCAACCGTTCGCACCCCTCACCTTGATGCGTTGGCAGCACAGGGAACGCTGTTTGCCAGTGCCTATTCCGCAGTTCCCAGCTGTATTGCCGCCAGAGCAACGCTGTTTACAGGAATGAATCCGGAAAAAACCGGGTTTTTGGGGTATCAAGACGGCGTAGAGTGGAATTACCGAAATATGCTGCCCCAGCTGCTTCGGGACAGCGGATATCAAACCCATTGCTGCGGCAAAACCCACTTTTATCCTCAGCGGAAACTCTGCGGTTTTGAAGGGCTGGATTCCAACGAAGGCTGTCAGAAACTCAATGACTATTATTGCAACGACTATTTTGAGTGGCTTCGGGAAAAGACCGATGGAGAAACCGATTTTTATTCTCACGGCCTTTCAGATAATAGTTGGATTGCCCGGGCATCTACTTTGCCGGAAGAACTGCATGATACTACCTGGACCGTAACCCGGGCGCTGGAATTTATGAAGCGGCGGGACCATACCCGGCCGTATTTTCTCAATGTGTCCTTCCACCGGCCCCATCCGCCTATTGACCCTCCGCAGTTTTACTGGGATGAGTATATGAAAAAGCCCTTTGTTTCACCGCCGGTGGGGGATTGGGCAAAAGAGCGGTGCCAGCCGGTATATGACCCGGACGGCTGGTGCGGTGTCCTGGATGCTGATAACATGAAAAGCTGCCGTCACGGCTATTTCGCCCAGATTGCCCATATTGATACCCAGATTGGCCGCCTGCTCCAACGGCTGCAAATGATGGGGGAAATGCCGGACCTGATACTCTTTACCTCTGACCATGGGGAAATGCTCTGGGATCACAACCTTTTCCGAAAGACCTATGCCTATGAGGGCAGCGCGGGGATTCCCATGATTCTCTGGCTGAAAAATGGGGATAAGGGCGGAAGCTGCCGCCAGCCTGTCACATTGCAGGATGTATATACCACCATTCTGGAATTCTGCGGCGTGCCGGTTCCGGAAGAAGCGGACGGTCAGAATCTGCTTCCGGCCTGCTATGGAGAATCTCTGCCCCGGAAGTATGTTCACGGTGAACATTCCCCCTGCTACAGCCGGGAAGAGGCCATGCAATACATTACAGATGGGATTTGGAAATATATCTGGTTCACTGCCAGCGGAAAGGAGCAGCTTTTCTGTCTGGAAAAAGACCCGCAGGAGCTTCATGATTTGAGCAAAGACCCGGACAGTCAGGAAATTCTGGAACGGTACCGTAACATTCTGATCGAAGAACTGTCTCGCCGTCCGCAGGATGGACTGGTGGAAAACGGAAAGCTCAAACCGGGATGTTTGCCTGCTTTTCGCCCCTGTCATCAGGGGTGTTATGGAGAAATCCAAAATCGATAAAAAATACCCCACAGACTCTGCATCAAGCTGTCTGTGGGGTATTTTGTCAGCAGAGTGCTGACCGATTTCCGCTAAAAAGCTGTCACACCGCTATGACGGCTTTGAAACGGCAAGGGAGGAAGGGCATTACCGCAAGCCCTTCCCGGCGCCGGAAATGCTGAGAAATAGAGAACCCTCCATCAGGAAATGGCGCATATGGAAACGCAATAAACGGAG
>CAJMOI010000041.1 GCA_905215105.1 uncultured bacterium | reverse complement strand
ATATTTTCCTACTTAGTGGCCTTTTTATGCTGTCCGTACAATCTGGGGCGGTTCAATTGCGGCGCCTGCCTTTATCATACCAGATTCAGATTAAAAAGTCACATCCGTGCCGTTGTATGCGCACTCGAGAACCTTCAGCATGTTCTCAGCATCGATGGGACGGGGGTTGGAAGCGGTGCAGGGATCGCCGACAGCGTTCTCGGCAATTGCCTGCTTGTGAGCCTCAAAGTCAGCCTCGCTGACGCCGTTCTCTTTATAAGTAGGAGCAATGCCCAGCTTCTTGTTGAAGGTGCGGACAGCCTCTACCAGAGAGTCGGTCAGCTGCTTGTCGGTGTTGCCCGGCAGGCCAACATAACGGGCGATCTGTGCATAGCGCTCCATGCAGACCTTGGAGTTGTACTGGATCACAGCGGGCAGCAGGATAGCGTTGCAGCAGCCGTGGGGGATGTGGAACACAGCGCCGGTCTTGTGAGCCAGACTGTGAGCGATGCCCAACAGTGCGTTGGAGAAGGACATACCGGCCAGGCACTGAGCGATGTGCATCTGCTCGCGGGCCTCTTCGCTGCCGTTGAAGGAATCCACCAGGTTATCAAAGATATCGGAGATAGCCTTGAGTGCCAGCGGGTCGGAGAAATCGGAGCGGGCGGAAGCCACATAAGCCTCGATTGCATGGGTCAGAGCGTCCATGCCGGTGTGTGCGGTCAGGGTCTTGGGCATGGTCTTCGGAATATCGGTATCCAGCACAGCGATATCCGGGGTGATTTCAAAGTCAGCCAGCGGATACTTGATGCCGGTGGAGTAGTCGGTGATAACGGAGAAAGCGGTAACTTCGGAAGCGGTGCCGCTGGTGGAGGGGATTGCTACGAAAATAGCCTTGCGGCGCAGTTTGGGCATAGAGAAGGGCTCCACGATATCCTTAAAGGTCTTTTCGGGATACTCATAGAACACCCACATAGCCTTAGCTGCATCCATGGGAGAGCCGCCGCCGATTGCAACGATCACGTCAGGCTCGAATTCGCGCATAGCCTTTGCGCCGTCCATCACGCGCTCAATGGAGGGATCGGGCTCAACACCGTCATACAGGCGAACTTCCAGACCGGTCTCCTTCAGAATGTCTTCCAGCTTCTGGAGGAAGCCGGTGCGCTTCATGGAGCTGCCGCCGGTAACGATAAAGGCCTTCTTGTAGCCCTTCAGGTTTTTCAGCTCAGCCAGTGCACCAGCACCGAAGTAAATATCTCTGGGTAAAGTAAAACGTGCCATTTAAAACAGCCTCCTGATTAGATAACGATAGAAGTGACAGATCGTTTGTTAAAATATAAACAATCTGGATTTCGTTTCTAATGGTATCACTAACTCTATGAAAATGCAACTAAAAATTCGGGATTTTGATAAAAATTTACAAACTTCACACAAACATCACAGTAGCCTCGACTGTAGAAGTCAACATGTTCTCACCAGTGGGAGAAGTTCTTCCGGTTTTGCAATGATGTGACAGGCTCCGGCATTTTCCAGCTCCTGACGGTCACGGAAGCCCCACAGCACACCGACCGTTTCCATACCGGCGTTTTTGCCGGTTTCCATATCCACCCAGGTGTCGCCGATGTACAGGCACTCTTCCGGTTTGGCTCCCAGCATTTTCGCCAGCAGCAGCGCGCCGTCCGGGGCAGGCTTGAGAGGGGTTTCCGGGCGCTGGCCGCGCACCGCGTGGAACAGTCCGGGATAGAGCAGCTCGGCCACCTTGCAGGTCATATCGTCGGGCTTGTTGGAAAAGACGCCGATGTGGATTCCCTGTTCTTTCAGGGTACGCAGAACGGCTCTGATGCCGGGATATTCGGTGACCAGATGCATGGGGTCTGCTTCATAAGCCCGGTCATAGACGCTTCTCAGCTGGGCGACCTGTTCTTCGGTAAAGTCTCCGGCTACGGTTTTCAGCATCCGGCGCATCAGGGTATCAGCGCCGTTGCCCACCAGTGTGCGGTAAGCGGGAACCTCGATTTCCGGATAGCCGCACTGGCGCAGGGCGTCATTGGCAAACCCGGCAATGGAGGCCAGCGTATCGGCCACCGTTCCGTCCATATCAAAAATACAGGCTCGAATCATGGAATTTCCTTCTTTCCAAAACAAGATAAATTGAAAAAACCGGTGCAAAAAGCACCGGTTTCAGTATAGCATATTCTTTTGAAAAGTCCATGCAAAATCAACGTACGACAGAACCGACCGGCAGTCGTGCTGCCGGTGCGGGTCTGTGCATTCGTCAGCTGTTCGGGACGTCATTCTGCAAAATTTTCTCGATTCCTTCAGAAATCTGTCGATATTCCTCCCGGATCTCCAGAAAATACGCCTTCCCCGCTTCTGTGATCGAATAATACTTCCGAATTCTCTGCTGGTTTGGAGAAAATTCCGTTTTGGAAGCGACATATCCGTTCTTCTCCAGCCGGTACAGGGTGGGGTACAGGGAGCCTTCCTGTAAGGTGAACAGTCCGTTGCTGCGGGCAGCAATTTCCTGTGCAATCTGATATCCATATTTCCGGCCGTTGCGAAGAAGGTGCAGAACCACCAGTTCGGCGGTCCCTTTTTTCATACTGTCGCGAATCGCCAAAGCAACCCCCTCACATTCTGTTGGATTGGTTCTCTGACTCTATTATAGTACAAATTTTCTCTTTTGTCTATTTCTTTTAATTTTTTTTAACAACTATGTTAAATATGCATATTAAAGCTAAATATAAAGATATCAAAAATCAGCGGGAGCTTCTCGGGCAGAATACCGAAAAAAATGCTGATTTTCAGAAAACAGTACAATTTGACAGCGACAGTACAGGGCAAAGTGCGATAAACTCAGATCGTGATGATGCCAAAGGTGTTAAGCACAGAACTGACCAGAATAATCATCAGTCCCACAGGCACCAGAAAACGGATAAAAGCACGATAAGCCTTTTCCCGCTTGAAGGGGGAGGAGATGCGGACTTCCTCGGAGATTTTGTCCAGGCCCACGGCTTTCAGCACCAGGATGCAGATGAAGAAGCCGGCAATAGGCATCATGACAGAGTTGGTGAGGAAATCGAAGAAGTCCAGAATGCTCAGGCCCAGAGGCTGGATAAAGTCCCATACGCCGAAGCCCAGAGAGCAGGGAATGCCCAGTACCAGCATTTCGATGACCATAATGAGGCAGCCCTTGCGGCGGCTCCAGCCGGTGCGCTCCTGAATGGTGGAGACACAGGTTTCCATCAGGGAGATGGAGGAGGTGAGGGCAGCAACCAGCACCAGCAGGAAGAAGACAGCACCTACGGCCTGTCCCATGCCCATGCTTTCAAATACCTTGGGGATGGTGATGAACATCAGGGAGGGGCCTGCGTTCAGCGTGGACTGATCTCCGCCGGAAAAAGCGAACACAGCGGGAATAATCATCAAGCCGGCCAGAATGGCTACCAGGGTATCGACAATTTCCACCTGCTTGATGGAGGATTCCATGTCCACTTCCTTTTTCATATAGGAACCATAGGTGATCAGAATACCCATGGCAATGGACAGGGAATAGAACATCTGTCCCATGGCGGCCACTACCGTCATCAGGGAGAATTTGGAGAAGTCGGGGATCAGATAGTATTTGACGCCTTCCAGTGCACCGGGACGGGTGACGGAATAGACGCAAATGATAATGGCCAGCACGACCAGTACCGGCATCAGCACCTTGCTGATACGCTCAATGCCTTTTTCCACACCAAAGATCACTACCATAAAGGTCAGCAGCACAAACAACACCAGCCAGATCACCGGTTCCACCGGCTTTGCCACAAACCCGGTGAAGAAGGTGTCGGTAGCCATTTCTTCTACATTACCGGAAGCAAAGCCTACCAGATATTTGATGACCCAGCCGCCGATAACGCAGTAATAGGGGGCGATGAGCATGGGGATAATGGCGTTCAGCCAGCCGCCCATGGCCAGTTTGCCTTTTGCAAAGGTTTTGAAAGCACCGATGGGGCCTTTTCCGGTCATACGGCCCAATGCAGTTTCAGAGAGAATCAGGGTAAAGCCAAAGGTAATAGCCAGCAGAATGTAAATCAGCAGGAAAATACCTCCGCCGTATTTTGCTGCCAGATAGGGGAAGCGCCAGATGTTTCCAAGACCCACCGCAGAGCCGGAAACGGCCAGCACATAGCCCAGTTTGCCGGAGAAATTTCCCCGCGCCTTTTTTTCCATTTTCATTACTCCTTCAAAAACAGTTTCGACAGGCTTCGCTGCCGTGATGTATGGCTATTGTACTATACATCAGACAAGAAAGCAATTGGAAAGACTGCCAAAACCGAGAGGAGAAAAAGCCGTTTTCCCGGGAGTTATCGGGAGTTTTCCTGCTTTTTGCAGGCAGGGCATTTGCCGTACAGGGTCAGCTGGTGGCGGTCAATGGAAAAGCCGGTTTCCGCTTCCAGCTTTTCTTCCATGGCAGAGAGGGGACATTCATGCAGGCGAATGCGGCTGTGACAGCGGGTACAGACCAAATAGTGGCCGTGGCTGTCCTTTTCCGAATACAGGGAGACGCCGTCCGGGGAGATTTCCCGTTCGATGAGGCCGTCGGCGGCAAACCGCTCCAGATTGCGGTAGACAGTGGACAGAGCCAGTGTGGGAAACCGCTGGCGCAGACGCTGGAAAATCTCTTCCGCGGAAACGGGGCACTGGGAAGCAGATACTTCGGCCAGAATGGCGGCTCTGCGCTGGGTGTTTTTCATGGCGGCGTCCTCCCTGTCAAATTTCTTCCCCTTCATTATATCGTTTCCCGGGAAAAAAGCAAGTTCCCAGAAAAGGGGATGTGTGCTATAATGAAAGCCAAACCGCGGTATCTGCCGGGGTCGGGAAAGTCTATCAATGATTTGGAGGGTTTCTTTTGCGGGAAATCTATTTGGATAACAGCGCTACTACCCGGGTGTGTCCGGAAGCGGCGCAGAAAGCAGTGGAAGTGATGACCCAGTGCTACGGCAATCCGTCGTCTCTGCACAGGTTGGGATTCCGGGCGGAACAGGAGCTGAACGCTGCCCGCAAAGCAGTAGCCGGAGCGCTGTCCGCTCTGCCGGAGGAGATCGTCTTTACCTCCGGCGGCACAGAGACCAACAATCTGGCGATTTTCGGCGGAGCATGGGCCCGGCGGCAGCATAAGAGAATCGTCACCACCGCCATTGAGCATCCCTCTGTGCTGGCCTGTATGGCACAGCTGGAAAAAGAGGGCTGGGAAGTGGTCTATTTACAGCCCGATTCCTTTGGGCGGATTTCGCCCCGGCAGGTGGAAGAGGCCATTACGCCGGACACTGCACTGGTGAGCATGATGGCTGTCAACAACGAGGTGGGCAGCATTCTGCCCATCGAGACGGCGGCGAGGGTGATTCGCCGGAACAAGGCCCGGACGCTGCTTCATGTGGACGCGGTGCAGGCTTTTGGAAAGCTGGCACTGAAGCCGGGGAAAATCGGGGTGGACCTGATGACGGTCAGCGCTCATAAAATCCACGGCCCCAAAGGCGCGGGCGCTCTGTATATCCGAAAGGGCGTGCATATTCCCGCTCGCACCGTTGGCGGCGGACAGGAAAAAGCCATGCGTTCCGGCACGGAAGCCATGCCGGCCTGGTGTGCTTTCGGCGCGGCGGTACAGGCGCTGCCTTCCCTGGCACAGGAAGAAAAGGAAGTGCGGGTTTTGTGGGACTATTGCCGGGAACAGATTTCCGCCATTTCCGACGCTGTGATTCAGAGTCCGGAGGACGGGCTGCCCTATATTCTCAATTTCTCCTGCGGCGGCGTGAAAGCGGAAACCATGCTGCACTTTTTGGAGGAGCGGGGCATTTATGTGTCCTCCGGTTCCGCCTGTGCAAAGGGGAAAGCCAGCCATGTACTGGAAGCCATGCAGCTGCCCCGAATGCAGGCGCTGTCCACCATCCGGGTGAGCTTTTCCCGGGAAAATACCTTGGAGGATGCACAGGCGCTGGTGCAGGCCGTCCGGGAAGGAATGGAAACGCTGGTGCGGGCAAAAGGCTGATGCGCTTTGCAAAAAGCCGGGAAATCAGCAAATTTTTTCATAAATATATGGTATACTAGGATACCGGGCTTTTTATGGACTTTTTTCCATGAAAACAGGCCCGTGTGACAGAGAAAGGAAAACAGGAATATGCAGGAAACAATTCTGATTAAATTGGGAGAGCTGGTGCTCAAGGGACTGAACCGGAAAATCTTTGAAGCCCAGCTGCTGAAAAATATCCGCCGCCGTCTCATGGGTCTGGGAGAATTTGAGGTGAAATCCGCCCAGTCCACCATTTATGTGATTCCCAAAAACGAAGAGGCCGATCTGGACGCCGCCGAGGAAAAGGTGGGAAAGGTGTTCGGCATTGTGTCCTATTCCCGCGCCTGTGTGGCGGAAAAGGACATGGCCGCCATTCAGCAGGCCGCGGCCGACTATCTGCGGGACGAATTGATGGAGGCCTCTACCTTTAAGGTGGAGAGCAAGCGCTCTGACAAGAAATTTGCCTATACGTCTCCGGAGATTTCCAGAGAGGTGGGTGCGTATCTGCTGGAGCAGTTCCCCCATCTTTCCGTTGACGTCCACAACCCGGACGTGGAAGTGCGGGTGGAGATCCGGGACTTTGGCGCTTATGTCCACGGCAATCCCCGTCCCGGCGCCGGCGGCATTCCGGTGGGAACCGGCGGAAAAGCGGCCATCCTCATCAGCGGCGGCATTGACAGCCCGGTGGCGGCTTGGAGCATTGCCAAGCGGGGTGTGGAGCTGACGGCCATCCACTTTGCCAGCCCGCCCTATACCAGCCAGCGCGCTGAGGAAAAGGTTGTGCGCCTGCTGGAAAAAGTCAGCGAGTACAGCGGACGGATGGAGATGATTACCGTTCCCTTTACCCATATTCAGGAGCAGATTCTGGAAAAGTGTCCGGAAGAGCTGTTCACCATCATCATGCGCCGGTTTATGATGCGGGCTGCCCAGCGGATTGCCCGGAGAAAGGGCTGTGAAGCGCTGATTACCGGCGAAAGTCTGGGACAGGTTGCCAGCCAGACCATGCAGGCCATTGCCTGTACCGATGCGGCGGTGCAGATGCCGGTGTTCCGTCCCCTGATTGGAACGGACAAAGCGGAGATTGTGGCCACTTCCTATAAAATCGGAACCTATGAGATCTCCATTGAGCCCTATGAGGACTGCTGCACCGTGTTCACCCCCAAGCATCCCCGCACCCGCCCCATTCTGCACATTGTGGAAGCAGCGGAAGAAGCGCTGGATGTAGAAGGGTTGCTGGAAGAGTGCTTGCAGAACGTGTGGTATACCCGCATTGGCTGGCACCGGAAAAAAGAGGACTAATGATTGAAAGGAAGCCTTGTTCATGAATGCAGAAATTCTCTCCGTGGGTACCGAGCTGCTGCTGGGCCACACGGTGAATACCGATACCGCCATTGTGGCCCGGGAGCTGTCCACCATCGGGGTGAATGTGCTGTACTGCGCCACCGTGGGGGATAATCCCGGACGGCTGAAGGAAGCGGTGGAGACCGCCCTGTTCCGCAGCGATATTCTGGTCACCACCGGAGGGCTGGGGCCTACCGGGGATGACCTGACCAAGGAGACCGTTGCCGCTGCTGCCGGGAAAAAGCTGGTACTCCATGAGGAAAGCCTGCGGCGGATTGAGGAGTACTTCAAGGGCCGTCTGTGGGGCGAAAGTCAGAAAAAACAGGCGTGGCTCCCCGAAGGCTGCACGGTGCTGCCCAATGATGTGGGCACGGCCCCCGGCTGCGTTTTTGAAACGGAAACGGGGAAAATCGTGGTGATGCTGCCCGGACCGCCGTCGGAGCTGACGCCCATGCTGGTCCGGTATGCCATTCCCTGTCTGGCTTCCCGGGAAAACGCAGTGATTGTCTCGGAGAATCTTCATGTATTCGGAATGGGCGAGGGTTCCGTGGCGGAGCTGATTGACGACCTGATGCAGGGCGCTAACCCCACCGCCGCCACCTATGCCAAGGATAACGAGATGTTTGTCCGGGTGACTGCCCGGGCGGAAACGGAAGAACAGGCGCGGACCATGATGAAGCCCCTTTCCGACGCCATCCGGGAGCGGATTGGTCACTATGTGTACGGTTCCGACTGTGAAAGTCTGGAGGAGCTGGCCGTGCGGGAGCTTCTGAAAGCGGGAAAAACCCTGGCAACGGCGGAATCCTGCACCGGCGGCCTTCTTTCCAAGCGCATCACCGATGTGTCCGGTGCATCTCAGGTCTTTGAAATGGGCGCTGTGACCTATGCCAACCGGATTAAAGAGCAGGTACTGGGTGTTTCCCACGAGACGCTGGAAGCCCATGGAGCGGTCAGCCCGGAAACAGCCCGGGAAATGGCACAGGGCATCCGCCGGGCAGCGGGCAGTGATCTGGGTATCGGCATTACCGGCATTGCAGGCCCCGGAGGCGGCACGCCGGAAAAACCCGTTGGACTGGTGTACATCGCTCTGAGTGACGGAGAAAACACCTGGGTGCGGAAAATGATGCCGGGAAGTGCCGGAAGACCCCGTTCCCGTACCTGGCAGCGGAATGCAGCCGCTTCTCATGCACTGGACATGGTGCGCCGGTATTTGCAGAATCTGGGCGGGCTGGAAGATGCCGGCCTGAAACGATAAAATGACAGACGTTCCCATACGGTAAGGAGGTTCCCCATGGGCAGAAAAGACAAGTCGCAGCCGCGGCAGAAAAAACCCTTTTTGAAAAGCTGGCTTCCCTGGAAGGGAGACAGCGCTGGACAGGTCATTCTGAAAATTGTAACGCTGCTGATGCTGGTGGTGTTTCTCGGCTCCGCCGGTTATCTGGTGAATGAAATGCTGATTTTGCCCGCCCAGACCGATCAGGTGGTGAATGAGATTCAGGATATTTTCTATGATGTGCCGGTGGTGTCTGATTCTGAGTCCTCTCAGTCTTCGGAGGAAAGCGAAGAATCCAAAGAAGAGGAAGCAACCCCGGCGCCTGCACGCCCTGAACTGACGGACGAACAGGCCCGTCAGCAGGTAAAGGAATTGCAGAAAATCAATTCCGATATTGTGGGTTGGCTTCGTGTGCCCAACACCGTGATCGATTATCCGGTTTTGCAGTCTTCGGAAAGCGACCCGGAACACTATCTGTACCGGAACTATAAGGATGAATACACCAAGTACGGCAGTATTTTCATGCAGGCCGGCACGGCGCTGGATGGTTCCGACCAGAACCTGATTCTCTATGGACACAGTATGCGGGACGGCCGGATGTTCGCCCAGCTGCTGCAATTCGGTTCTCTGGATGTTTACCGCAATTCCCCGGTGATTACCTTTAACACGGCGGAAGGAGGCGGAAAGTGGAAAATTATCTCCGTTTTCAAGACCAATACCCTTGAAAGCCAGGGCGAGCCTTTCTACTATACCTATAACCACTTCAACTCCGACTCTTCCTATCTGAATTTTGTCTATCAGGTGCGTCAGCGTTCCATTATTGACACGGGCGTGGACTTTAATGAAAACGACACCATTCTGACTCTGTCCACCTGTTCCTATGAGTTCGACGGATTCCGGACGGTGATTGTGGCCCGTCAGGTACGGGATGGGGAAGACCCCACGGTGGACACCTCCAGGGCAACCTATAACAATAAAGTCGTTTATCCCCAGTGCTGGTATGACCGGTATGGCGGCAGTGTGCCCAAGTGGCCGGACACCTTTGAAGAAGCGCTGGAGCAGGGTGTAATCGACTGGTATAAACAACCGTAACAGACGGTTTGATAAACCCGTGCGGGGAAAACGGAAAACTTGATACAGAGGAGCGATAGGCATGGATCTTATGGGACAATTTCGGGCGGCAGATTCTCTCTTTCGACTGGTGACCGGCGACATGCAGCGGGTGACCTCTTATCCTTTTCAGCCTTATGAGCGCAAAAAGCGGAAGGATTCCCGTCCGCTTCCGGTGAGTTTGCCGGAGGAACAGGGGGTTCCCAGCAGTCTGGTGGAAGAATTTCTGAAGCGGCTGGATGAAGACGAAACCCTCTGTCCCCACAGTGTGGCTGTGCTGCGCCATGGCCGGTGCATCGTGCAGGGGAGCTGGGCTCCTTATTCCGCCAGAACGCCGCAGATGCAGTTTTCCCTTTCCAAAAGTGTGGTGGGCATGGCGGTAGGCATGGCTGTGGAGGAAGGCCTGTTGACGCTGGACGACAAAATGAAGGACATTTTCCCCGACAAACTGCCGCCGCTGTATCTGGGAAAGCCGGGAGAGGTGACAGTGAGACAGCTGCTGACCATGAGCTCCGGGGTGCGGTTCAATGAGCTGGGCACGGTTTCCGAAAAGGACTGGGTCCGGGCCTGGCTGCTTTCCGACTGCGACTTTGAGCCGGGAAGCCGGTTTTCCTATAACAGTATGAATACCTATCTGCTGGCGGCGGCGATATGCCGGAAATCCGGACAGACGCTGACGGAGTATCTCACGCCCCGGCTGTGGCAGCCCCTGGGCATTTCCGTGCCCCGGTGGGAAACCTGTCCCATGGGCATTGAAAAAGGGGGCTGGGGATTGTACCTGCCCCCCGGTGACATGGCCCGGCTGGGACAGCTGCTGCTGCAAAAAGGAGTGTGGCAGCAGGAAGGCGGCCTATTGCAGGTATTGCCCGAAAGCTGGGTGGAAGCGGCGACGCAGAAGCAGATTGACTGCAAAATGGGCGAGCGGGACACCTGGTACGGCTATCAGCTGTGGGGGCTGGCCTGGGGAACCGGGTATCAGTTCAACGGCGTATTCGGCCAGTATGTGGCAGTGCTTCCGGAACAGGACATGGTGGTGGCGGTGACCAGCGGCAATGAGCAGCTGTTTGAGGACCGGACCCTGCTCCATGTGCGGGAGTGTTTCTGCCGGGAAGGAGTCCTGTCGGAAACGCCGCTGACGCTGAATGCCGGGGATACCCGGTCTTTGCGGGAAACCATGGAGCGGCTTCATGTGATTCCGGAGCTGCGGCCGGAGCCGGAAGAGCCGGTATCGTTTTTCCAGCGGCTTTTCGGTAAAAAGAAAAAGTCAGAGCCGGTGTTTGCAGGAGCGGAAGAGCTCAGTGGCCGGGAATATGTCTTTGAAAAAAACAGCGCCTGTCTGCTGCCCATGATTGTGCAGGGGGTTCACGGCAATTTTCCCGGAACCATCAGCCGGATTCGGATGCGGATGGGAGAAGACCGCATCCGATTCTGGGTGGGAGAAGGCGAGAGTATCCACACCTTTGAGGCCGGAACCGGCGGCGTGATGCTGCCCGGAATGCTGGTGGTACAGGGAGAGGGATATCCCATTCGCGCCGGGGTTCGTTTGACTCGGGATGAAGATGACCGGACCGTGCTCAAGCTGTTTCTGGTGTTCTGTGAAACGCCCTGTGTCCGGACGGTGAAAATGGTCTTTCACGGAAAGGACCGGGAAAAACTGCTGCTTCGGCTGGATGAATGCCCCTCTGTGGCCCGGGCGGTGGAAATGTTTGCCTCTCTGGTGACGGGAGGAAAGGCGCCGGGAGAACTGGTGCCGGAAAATGTGCAGAAGCTGCCGGTATTCGACCGGATGAAAGAGCTTCTGCGTCCAAAGGCTTCCGGAAGCTGGAAGCCGTGACAAAAGGACAGCGCCAGGCTGTTAAAACAGGGAGGAAAAAGGAATGCCGCCGATTCATCTGTTGATTAAGCCCTCTTCCGGGGCCTGTAATCTTCGGTGCAGATATTGTTTTTACCACGACGAAATGGAAAAGCGGGAGCAGTCCTGCTATGGCTTTATGACCCCGGAGACCCAGGAGGCCATGATCCGCCGGGCGCTGGAATATGCGGAGGGACAGTGTACCTTTGCCTATCAGGGCGGAGAACCGACCCTCATTGGACTGGACTATTTCCGGCGGGCAGAAGAGCTGATTCAAAAATACAACCGCAAAAATCTGCGGATTGACCGGGCGATTCAGACCAACGGCTTTGCACTGGATGAGGAATGGGCGCGTTTTTTTGCGGACAACCGGTATCTGGTGGGCCTTTCCATGGATGGAACCAAAGAAACCCATGACCGGTTTCGGGTGGACGCCGGCGGAGAGGGAACCTTCCGTCAGGTGCAGCGCACGGCGAAGATGTTTGACCGGATCGGGGTGGAATACAATATTCTGACGGTGGTAAATGCCCAGACCGCCAAAAAGATTCAGAGTATCTATACCTTTTTCAAAAAGAACGGGTTCCGGTATTTGCAGTTTATTCCCTGTCTGGACCCGCTGGGAGAAGAGCCGGGACAGCGGGACTATTCCCTGACGCCGGAAGCCTATGGAGAATTTCTGTGCCGCCTGTTTGACCTGTGGTATAAAGACCTGATGAATGGGGAAGAGGTCTCCATCCGTCAGTTCGACAACTATATTCAGATGCTCATGGGATATCCGCCGGAATCCTGCGGTATGAGCGGCGTATGTTCCTTTCAGAATGTGGTGGAGTCCGACGGCAGCGTGTATCCCTGTGATTTTTATGTGCTGGATGAGTGGAAGCTGGGCAACCTGAATGTCAATTCCTTCCCGGAGCTGGAAGAAAAGCGGAAAGAGCTGGGATTTGTGGAGGAATCCCGGCAGACTCATCCCGACTGTCGGAAATGCCGGTGGCTTTCCATCTGCCGCGGCGGCTGTAAGCGGTATCGGGAGCCCAGACTGGACACGGGAGAGCTGCGGAAAAACTGCTTCTGCCGCTCCTATGAGATGTTTTTTGCCCATGCAGGCGGAAGAATGCAGGAGATAGCCAGAGCCCTGCTGTACCGGCGCTGAGGGTGTCGGATTGCGCGGAACAGGGGAATATGATATAATCGGGATGAGAAAAGGGGTATTGAAATTCGCGATAATTCCAGATAGACAGGAGGAAAGAGAATGGGTAGAAAACGTCATGGATGTTTGAAAGGAATCCTGCTGATCGTGGTCATTGCCTGTGCAGCGGTGCTGGTTGCAAAGCTGTTGACCGGACAGGAAAGCAGCAGTGACCCGGTAATTTCCCAAAAAGTTGTGGATACAGCCAGCGCGGAAATTACACTGCATTCAGCAGTATCTCTTGCGGAAGAGACTGAGGGGAATATGCAGCAGATTACCCGGATTTCCCTTCCCACGGTGAAGGGCTGCAATCCCGTGCAGTATCAGCAGGGGCTGGAATCTCTCACGGACCCGGGGATGCAGGACCTCTATGAAAAAATGGAGGAAAAGGTATACCGTGTTGCGGAAAAACCCGCCGAAAACGGATTGTATCCCACCGAAAGAATTGTGGTGAGGGGATCGGAACTGACGGCCGGCGAGATTGTACAGGTGATCTACGCCTTTTCCCACGACCATCCGGAGATTTTCTGGATTTCCGGCCAGTATGGGTATTCAATCGGTGGGGGAAACACCACCATTCAGTTGTATGCCACTGCATCTGCGGC
>CAJMOI010000040.1 GCA_905215105.1 uncultured bacterium | reverse complement strand
GCCCCGAAAAGGGCCTGCTGGGCATCCGCGCCGCGCTGGGCCTGTTTGCAAACCTGCGCCCGGCCGTGATTTTTGAGCCCCTGCGGGAAGCTTCCCCCCTGAAGCCGGAGATTATCGGCAAGGGCATCGACGTGCTGGTGGTCCGTGAGCTGACCGGCGGCATTTATTTCGGGGAGCGGGGACGCTGCGAAGTGGACGGCCAGCCCGCCGCCTTCGATACCGAGAAATATTCCGTGCCGGAAATCGAGCGCATTGCCCGTGTGGCTTTTGAAATGGCCCAGAAGCGCAGCCACAAGCTGTGCAGCGTGGACAAGGCCAACGTGCTGGAATCCTCCCGCCTGTGGAGAGAGACCGTTATCCGCGTTTCCAAAGAGTATCCGGATGTGGAGCTCAGCCATATGTATGTGGATAACTGCGCTATGCAGCTGGTGCGCAATCCCGGCCAGTTTGACGTGATTGTCACCTCCAATATGTTCGGCGACATCCTCTCCGACGAGGCTTCCATGATTTCCGGTTCTATCGGTATGTTGGCTTCCGCCAGTCTGAACGACGGCCAGAAGGGCCTGTATGAGCCCATTCACGGTTCTGCACCGGATATCGCCGGCCAGGGCATCGCGAATCCCCTGGCAACCATCCTTTCCGTGGGCATGATGCTGAAATATTCTCTGGAACAGCCCGAAGCTGCCAAGGCTATCGACGACGCCGTCGCCAAGGCCCTGACCATGGCCCGCACCCCTGACATTTGGGTTGAGGGCATGAAAAAGGTCTCCTGCTCCGAAATGGGCGACCTGGTCTGCTCCCTGCTGTAAATTTCTCATCTGATTCTTTGTGTTTGCACCACCCCCGTCCGGAGGTGGTGCAAATGCTGTGTAAAACGGTTTTATATCGGGAGAGAGAGTACAGGAAGAGAAAATTTTTGTGCAGAGCCGGAGCCATTTTCCGGTATCTTGCGAAAGGGGTAACAAGAGGGAATGAAGCTGACATTCGGCAAGGGAGTGCGGGACGGATTGCCCATTTGTCTGGGGTATGTGTCCGTGTCCTTTGCCTTTGGTATGATGGTGGTGGAAGGCGGTCTGCCCGCATGGGTTGGCGTGCTGATTTCCATGACCAATCTGACTTCCGCCGGGCAGTTCGCCGGGCTGGATCTGATTTTGAGCGGCGGGCTGTATGTGGAGCTGGCGGTGACGACCTTTGTCATCAATGTGCGGTATCTGCTCATGTCGCTGTCACTGTCACAAAAAATTGATTCGTCCATGTCGGGGCTGGAAAGACTGCTGCTGTCCTTTGGCATTACGGACGAAATTTTTGCAGTGGCCGTACAGCAGAAAGAGCCGGTCAACTCCCGGTATCTCACAGGGCTGATTTCCATGCCCTATGTGGGCTGGGCGCTGGGCACGTTATTGGGCGCAACGGCGGCGGGCATTCTGCCGCTGCCCATCCGCAGTGCCCTGGGAATTGCCATTTACGGTATGTTCCTGGCCATTATCATTCCTCCGGCGGTAAAAGCCAGGCCGGTGGCGGTAGTGGTCATCATTGCGGTGGTACTCAGCTGCCTGTTCAAATGGGTTCCCGTCCTGAACAGTCTTTCCTCGGGCTGGGTGATTATCCTCTGTGCCATTCCGGCGGCAGCCTTTGCCGCCCTGCGCTGGCCGGTGGAGGAAGAAACGGAGGAAGCATCATGACGGAAAATCTGCCTTATATTTTCACCGCGATTCTCATTATGGCAGGCGTCACCTATCTGGTGCGAATGCTTCCGCTGACTCTGTTTCGGAAAAAAATCGAAAACCGGTTCGTCAAATCCTTTCTGGCCTATGTTCCCTATGCAGTGCTGGCGGCCATGACCTTTCCCGCCATTCTGGAATCCACTTCCAGCCTCTGGTCAGCGTTGGCCGGACTGGCGGTAGCGCTGCTGCTGGCATGGAAAAACCGCAGCCTGCTCACGGTGGCACTGGGAGCGGTGGCTGCGGTGTTGATTGTGGAACAGGCACTGGTGTGGATGCAGGTTCTGTCCTTCGGGTAATCCCGGAAAGTTCTCAACCAAAATCAAAAAGGCTGTGGAAAAACTTCCGCAGTCTTTTTTGTTAGATAAGATTATCCGTCTTTTCGAGTTCCGGAAATCAAATAGAAGGATTCCGTATCCGCCAGAATGTCCAGTGTAAAGCGGGATTCCCAGACGGCGGCTTCCTCTCTCACCGGACGGAGGGGGACAGAAACCGCCTGTGCGCCCTGATGGTGGCGGCTGTTGATGGTGTGTCGGCTTTCGCTGTGAGCAATGAGGAACCGTCCGCCGGGCCGCAGCAGGGAAAAGAGGGTTTCCACCAGCGCTTCTTTGTCGGGAAAATGGGGGTAGGCGCTGTAAATGGTGGCGATGTCAAAACCGGTCTCTGTCAGGTCAAACAGATCCACCGATTCCAGCCGTACCCGGGGGTCCGACAGCTTTTCTTTGGCACACCGGATCATTTCGGCGGAAAAATCGATGCCCAGCACGGAAGCCGGTTCATATCGCAGCAGCTGGGGTATGAAAACCCCGGTGCCGCAGGCGATGTCCAGTACCCGATCCCCGGGATGCACCTGGGCCAGGGCGGCGATGGCGGAAATCCGGTTGGGGTCATGATGACAGGTTTCGTCCCAGCGGGCAGCCCGCTGGTCAAAAAATGCACGGATGTATTGAGTATCCATAGGAAGTCCTTTCTGTTTCGTTTGCCCCTTAGTCCCGGGTCAGAAAACCGGCTTTCTGCAAAGCCAGTACCAGCAGGGGAATCACGATAATCTGAATGAGAATGCCCGGCAGCGCCGTGACAAAGCTGGCAGTGAGGAACATCTGGAAGCCATAGGGGGCGTTAGCCAGCCCCATAAACAGAGCGTTGGCCAATCCGGATACAATCCGTCCACCGATCATGGCCAACAGCAGGGAAACATAGACATTGAGCCGCAGTTTCCGGTAGAAAATGCCGGTGAGAGCGCCGTATGCGCACAGTTCCAGCATCATGGCTAGAGCGGTGGGGAACAGGGGCGGCATCTGGGTGAGCAGGGAGGACAGCAGCGGGGTCAGCAGGCCGCATACCGTGCCCCAGGGGCCGCCGCAGAGGAATCCGCACAGCAGCACCGGCAGGTGCATGGGCAGAAACTGGGTACCGGTACCGAACATATGGAATACACTGGGCAGCAGCAGGCCCAGTGCAATGCACAGGGCGGTGAAAACAAGGTGTTTGGTGGTTTTGATTCGGGTCATGAGAATCGTCCTTTCGTTTATGAGTTGGGGAATGGGGTGTTTCGGCACAAAAAAACCGGCAGTGCACAGCCGCTTCATGCAGCCAGCCCTGTCGGCTTTTTTCCTGAAAACACCAAAAGCCCGCACGCTTCGGCTTGTTGCCAAACGCTGCGGGAAACGAAAGTTCATCTTCCTTTGTCCGCCTTCATGGCGGAAATTCATACCGGTACAATATACCGGAAATCGAAAAACTTGTCAAATTCCCGAGAGCAGAAAGTCCCCGATGTCCTCCAACCGATGAAACACCGGCTCTCCCGAGGCTTCCAGCTCTTTTCGTCCCTGATGTCCCCGGTCCAGCAGGCACACGGGGCAGCCGATGGCCTTTGCCATGTCCCGGTCGTGCAGGGTGTCCCCAATGACGGCGCATTCTTCCGGGGCAATGCCCTGTTCTTTCAGAAACCGGCAGGCCATGTCCACTTTTCCCGCGGCCTGAAAGTCACTGGCGCCCAGAATCTGCTGAAAATACGATTCGGTTCCGAACAGGCGGCAGAAGTGCTGCACTTCCCCCAGCTGGCTGGACGAGACGATGATCTGGCGCAGTCCCGCTTTCCGGAACCGTTCCAGCGTTTCCGCACCGCCCTCCATCAGGCCGGTTTCCTTCATATGCAGGCGGTAGCCCTCGTTGAATTCCGTGAGAATCCGGTCAAAGAGCTGGTCATCCAATGGGGAAAACAGGTGCTCGTAAAAGCGGCGGATGGGGGTGTCTATATAGGAATAGTAGTCCTCTGTGGTGATGGGAGAGCGGTTTCGCCGGGCGAGAATGTCGTTGACGGAGCGCAGGGCCACCTGTACGTCGTCGGCCAGGGTTCCGTTCCAGTCCCAGAGAATGGTGGTCAGTGTCATGGCAAACAGCCCCTTTCTCAAAAGGAGATTTCTGCTTTTATGATAGAGGATTTCCGGTCTGAAAGCAAGACGCAGGAAACAGCTTCCGGCAAAATTCACAGAATCAGCCTTTGGGAAGGGTTCTGCCGGTCAATGAGCCGAAAGGTGCAAAAAATCCCGGAACAGCGGCGTTTTTTCTTGACTTTCCCGCCGGAATATGGTATAGTTCATAGCTGTAAAGAAAATCTCTTTACAGAAACCCCCGGGAGGCGGTCCCCATGGCAAAGGATTTGCAGATTTCTTTCCTGCTGGATTTTTACGGCGAAATGCTGACGGAAAAGCAGCGGGAAATGATTGAATTCTATTATAACGAGGACCTTTCTCTGGCCGAGATTGCCGATGATCAGGGAATTACCCGTCAGGGCGTCCGGGATTCCATCAAGCGGGCGGAGAGCCAGCTGCTGGAAATGGAGGAGCGTCTGGGGCTTGCAAAACGATTTCTCGAAATGCGGGAGGGCCTGTCACAGATCTGTGAAGCGGCGCTCCGGATTCAGGAATATAACGAACATCACGCCTATTCCCGCGATGTGGAGCGGGAAGTGGGAACCATCCTCGACACAGCCCGGCGGTTGTGTGAGGATTGACGGAAAACCGGATTGGCCGGAGGAGAAAGGACGGTGACGGTGTGGCTTTTGAAGGACTTGCGGAAAAACTGAGCAATTCATTTAAAAAGCTCCGTTCCAAGGGTAAACTGAGTGAATCGGATGTACGGGAGGCCATGCGCGAAGTGCGGCTGGCGCTGCTGGAAGCCGATGTCAACTATAAGGTCGCCAAGGAGTTCACTGCAAAAGTGACGGAACGGGCCATCGGCGCGGAGGTCATGGAGAGCCTGACGCCGGCCCAGATGGTCATCAAGATCGTCAACGAGGAACTGACCGCACTGATGGGCGGTTCCCAGGCAAGGCTGGATATGCCGTCCAAGCCGCCGGCAGTGGTGATGCTCTGCGGCTTGCAGGGCGCCGGTAAAACCACCCATGCCGCCAAGCTGGCCAAGCATCTGAAAACCAAGGGCCATCGCCCGCTGCTGGTTGCCTGTGATATTTACCGTCCTGCTGCTATCAAACAGCTGCAGGTGGTGGGCGGACAGGTGGACACCCCCGTTTTTGAAATGGGCACCGAGAAACCGGTGAAAATCGCACAGGCCGCCATCCGTCACGCAAAAGACTACGGTTATGACTATGTTTTGATCGATACCGCCGGCCGGTTACAGATTGACGAAGCGCTGATGAACGAGCTGAAGGAAATCAAGGCCGCCGTAAATCCCTCTGACATTCTGCTGGTGGTGGACTCCATGACCGGTCAGGAAGCCGTGAATGTGGCCAAGACCTTTGACGACCTGCTGGATATCACCGGCGTCATCCTCACCAAGCTGGACGGCGATACCCGCGGCGGTGCGGCCCTTTCCATCCGCTCCGTCACCGGAAAGCCCATCAAGTTTGCCGGTGTGGGCGAAAAGCTGGGGGATCTGGAAGCCTTCCATCCCGACCGCATGGCGTCGAGAATTCTGGGTATGGGCGATGTGCTCTCCCTGATTGAAGACGCTCAGCTGAAGCTGGACGAGGACGCCGCCAAAAAGGCCGCTGAAAAAATGATGCAGAACCGCTTCGACCTGAACGACCTGCTGGAGCAGTTTGAACAGGTGAAGAAGATGGGACCCCTGAAAAACGTCATTTCCAAGCTGCCCGGTGTGGATAAACAGCTGAAAAACGTGGATCTGGACAACAGTGACCAGATGATGGAGCACATGAAAGCCATCATCCTGTCCATGACGCCCAGAGAGCGGGAAAAGCCCGAAATCATCAACCCCTCCCGCAAGCGCAGAATTGCAGCGGGCAGCGGCATGAAGGTGGAGGACGTAAACCGGCTGCTGCGTCAGTTTGAACAGATGCAGAAAATGATGAAGCAGCTCCGCCCCGGCAAGGGGAAGGGCAAGCGCCGTCGGATGATGCCCCCGATGATGCCGCCCATGTAACAGGAATTCACTCGGTGGGGAAACCGGGAACGGGTACTCCCATTGATGAAGATATATTTATTATTCAGGAATTGATTTTGGAGGTACAGTACAATGGCAGTTAAAATCAGACTTCGCAGAATGGGCGCCAAGAAGGCTCCTTTCTATCGTATCGTTGTTGCAGATTCCCGCTATCCCCGCGATGGCCGTTTCATCGAGGAGATCGGCTACTACAACCCCATGCAGGAGCCCTCTGTGGTGAAGGTTGACCCCGAGAAGGCCAAGAAGTGGATCGCCAACGGCGCTCAGCCCACCGATACCGTAAAGGCTCTGTTCAAGAAGCACGGCGTGCTGTAAGAATTGGAGGAACGAGCCATGCAGGAGTTGCTGGTGTCCATTGCACAGGGACTTGTTGAAAACCCGGACGCTGTTACGGTGACGGCAGACGCTCCTCTGGAGGACGGGACCGTGGTCTATCATCTGCATGTAGCAGAAGAGGACATGGGCCGCGTCATCGGCAAGCAGGGACGGATTGCCAGAGCCATCCGCGTGGTGATGCGCGCGGCGGCTACCCGCGAAAACGGCAAAGTCGCTGTGGAAATCGGTTAAACCAAATGAAAGGGCCATGACAGGGAGTTGTCACGGCCCTTTATTTTATCTGAAACAGTGAAAAAAGGAGGACCCCCATGGGCAAGGAATTCTTGGAAGCAGGAAAAATTGTGGGTACCCACGGCATCCGGGGAGAGCTTCGGGTAGAGCCCTGGTGCGATTCGGCGGACTTCCTCACCGGCTTTAAAACCCTGTACTGGAACGGCGGCGAAACGCCCGTCAAGGTGCTGGGGGCCAGAGTCCACAAGTCTCTGGTGCTGATGAAGCTGGAAGGCGTGGAGAGCGCCACCCAGGGCGATCTGCTTCGGGGAAAAGTGCTGTATCTGGCGCGGAAGGATGCCAAACTGCCGGAAGGCCGCTATTTCATTCAGGATCTGATCGGCATGAAGGTGCAGGATGCGGAAACCGGTGTTGTGTACGGAAAAGTACAGGAGGTTTTCCAGACCGGCGCCAACGATGTCTATCGGATTCAGGGAGAAAACGGAAAAGAATACCTGTTTCCTGCGGTGGACGCCATGATTGCCGAAACCAGTCTGGAAAAGGGCGTCATTCTGGTGCGCCCCATTCCGGGAATTTTTGACAGCGAGGACTGAACCCATGAGAATCGATCTTCTGACCCTTTTCCCCGATATGTGCGAAGCCGTCATGGCGGAAAGCATTGTGGGAAGAGCGCGAAAAAAAGGATATTTGCAGGTATGCTGCCACCAGATCCGGGATTTTGCCTTTGACAAACACCAGCGAGTGGACGACTGCCCCTTTGGCGGCGGCAAGGGAATGCTCCTGATGGCCGAGCCTATCGCCCTGTGCATCGACGACCTGACGGCACATCTTGGCAAAAAGCCGCATATCATTTATATGTCCCCACAGGGCCGGGTGCTGGATCAGCAGCGGGTGAAGGAGCTTGGGCAGATGGAGAATATCGCCATTCTCTGCGGCCATTATGAAGGCGTGGACGAGCGGATTCTGGATACTTATGTGGACGAACAGATTTCCCTGGGGGATTTTGTGCTCACCGGCGGAGAGCTGCCCGCATTGGCGCTGGCAGATGCAGTGAGCCGGATGATCGACGGCGTGCTGGCAGAGGACGTGTGCTTTGAAGAGGAAAGCCACTATAACGGCCTGCTGGAATACCCTCATTATACCCGGCCGGCAGTGTGGCGGGGACAGAAAACCCCGGAAGTTCTGCTCAGCGGACACCATGGAAATATTGCCAAATGGCGGCGGGCCCAGTCTTTGTGGAGAACGCTGAAACACCGTCCGGATATGCTGGAAAAGGTTGCTTTTGAAAAAGGCGATCCGGATTTGCTGTATCAGATTCGTCGTGAAATGGAATCGCATGACAGTGAATCTTCTGACGGAATAAATGTATAATTTTTGCGTGGCGGGAGATACCAGTAAAAAGTACCTGTCAGATTGCTGAAAGAATTTCTCTCTGCTGCTGTAAAGTTGTATAAAGCGGTTTTTCATCCGCTCATTACCGCCTGTCAACCCCTGATTTTTGAGTTCTTTTGCTGGCCTTATGTGCCCATGTTTAGAAAAAACTGGGTTAAAATACCAACAAATGGCCTTTGCTTGACAAATTTTTATCAAATTTCAGGTCAAGGTGCACAAAGGGAACGGAGTGCATTTTCGGGCCATTCGGTCACACAGCCGAATTTTTTGCGGGAAGGTTGACGGCATGGCGAATTGTGGTATAATAGCCTTAAATTGACAGGAACAACGCGTTTGCTGGAAGAACAGCCGAAAGACGTTTCTGCTCACTCAATGCGTGTGCCTGTTTTGATTTTGTCTAAATTTTTTCTATTACTGCTTAGGAGTGTGAGTACCATGTGTGTAAAAGAAGTTATGGTGCAGAATCAGGTTGGCCTTCACGCCCGTCCGGCTACTTTCTTCATCCAGAAGGCAAATGAGTTCAAGTCTTCCATCTGGGTTGAGAAGGAAGAGAGACGCGTAAACGCCAAGAGCCTGCTGGGCGTTCTGTCCCTGGGTATTGTTGGCGGCACCAGCATCCGCATCATCGCCGACGGTTCCGACGAGCAGGAAGCTGTTGACAGCCTGGTCGATCTGGTCAAGTCCGGATTTGCCGAGTAATCCATTTCGGAATTAAAAATTGCTGCGGCAGACCGTAATTCCGGTCACGCCGCGGCGATTTTTTTTGCACCGCCGCCTGGCGGTGCTTTTCTTTTATCAAGACGAAGAAGGTGAAACCATGCTGCAAAAAGGCGATGCCATCGGGATTTGCGCCTGTTCCAACGGGCTGGGGCTTTCCGGGGCTTCTCAGCTGAACCGGCTGGAACAGGTGCTGGCGGAGCTTTCCCTGACGCCGGTGTACAGCCCCTGTCTGTATGGAAACGGCTCTGTGTTCAGCGCACCGGCTGCGGAGCGGGCGGAAGCGCTGATGGCGCTGTACCGGAATGACCGTATCCGGGCTGTTTTTGATGTTTCCGGCGGCGACCTGGCCAATGAGGTGCTGGAGTTCCTGGACTATGACTTGATCCGGAACCATCCCAAGCCATTTTGGGGCTACAGTGATTTGACCTGTGTGCTGAATGCCCTGTATACCAAGACCGGCGCGGTGTCCGGCCTCTATCAGCTGCGGAATCTGGTGGGGGAACAGGGAGAAATGCAGCAGGCCCGTTTCCGGCGCTGGGTGCTGGAAGGACAGGACGACCTGTATCGGGCGGACTGGCGGTTTTTACAGGGAAACGCCATGGAAGGCGTGGTGATTGGGGGCAATATCCGCTGTTTTCTCAAACTGGCGGGAACGCCGTATCTGCCTGACTTTTCCGGAAAGATTCTGTTTCTGGAAAGCCGCAGCGGCGGCCCCGACCGGATTGCGGCCTGTCTGGCACAGCTGAGACAGATGGGGGCCTTTTCCCAGATCCGAGGATTGCTGCTGGGAACCTTTACCGAAATGGAGCGCACCGGCGCACAACCGGCTGTGACGGAACTGGTGCGCCGGGTGATCGGCAATCCCGAGCTTCCCATTGCCGTCACCGGGCAGATTGGCCACGGTCCCGATTCCCGCTGTCTGCTGATCGGGAAAAATCAGATCATCCGTCAACCCTGAGCCTTTCAGAAAGGAGAACCCCATGGAATCCATCACACCCGATAAAACCCAGGAAGATCACATCAAAGAGCTGCGGGCCCGGGCCATGCGCCTGCCGCTCCATCCCGGTGTGTACATCATGCATAACAAAGCCGGGGAAATCATCTATATCGGAAAAGCCAAGGCCCTGAAAAACCGGGTGGGCCAGTATTTTGGTTCCGATAAAAACCACGAGGAAAAAGTGCGGAAGATGGTTTCCAACGTGGAGTACTTTGAGTATATCCTGACGGACAGCGAGTTTGAAGCGCTGGTGTTGGAATGCAATCTCATCAAGCTCCACAAGCCCAAATACAATATCCTTCTGAAAGACGACAAGGGGTACCACTATATCCGCATCAGCGGCGGCGACTGGCCCCGGATTTCGGAAGCCAATGTCGTGGCCGACGACGGCGCCACCTATGCGGGGCCTTATGTCAGCGCCTGGGCGGTGAAGGAGTCCATTGACGAGGCCCGGAAGATTTTCCGCCTGCCTACCTGTAATCGGAGATTCCCTCAGGACATCGGGAAGGGACGGCCCTGCCTGAACTACTTTATTAAGCAGTGCAGCGCTCCCTGTGCGGGGAAAATTTCCCAGAAGGAGTATCAGGAAAGCGTCCGGGATGCCTTGGACTTTTTGCAGGGGGGGACCACTCAGGCCATTAAGATTATGACGGAAAAAATGAACGAGGCGGCGGAAAATCTGGAATTTGAAAAAGCCGCCCGAATTCGTGACCGGCTGGCGGCAGTGAAAAAAATGCGGGAGCGTCAGAAGGTGGTGGCCAGCCCGGTGCCGGAGCAGGACGTGATTGCATTGGCCCAGAGCGGCGGAGCGGGCTGCTTTTTCGTGTTCCGGTTTCAGGACGGACGGCTGTGCGATCAGGAGAGCTTTCTGCCCGGTGACTGCGGTGAAGCCCAGACGGCCCGGATGGAGTTTTTGCAGCAGTACTATGAAATGCGGGACCGGGTTCCGCCGAGAATCGCACTGGATGGACCGGCTTCGGATATGGAGCTGCTGGGGGAATGGCTGAGCCGCAAAGCCGGACGGAAAGTGACCCTCACCATTCCCCAAAAGGGGCAGCAGGCCCAGTTGGTGGAAATGTGCCGGAACAACGCCGCGGAACAGCTGGCCCAGTCCACCGGACGCTTTACCGGAAAAGAAGCCTCCGCGCTGGATGAGCTGGGACGGCTGCTGGGGCTGGAAACACCGCCGGTGCGGATTGAAGCCTACGATATTTCCAACCTGGCTGGCGGGGAAAACGTGGCGGCCATGGTGGTGTTTGAAAACGGCCATCCGGTGAAAGCCGATTACCGGAAATTCAAAATTAAAACTGTCACCGGTCAGGACGACTACGGTTCCATGCGGGAAGTGATTTTCCGGCGGATGAAGGAATACGAAAAAACACAGGGCACCAATGAGAGTTTTGCCCGTCTGCCCGACTGTATTTTGCTGGACGGCGGCAAGGGCCATGTGGCGGCGGTTCGGCCTTTGCTGGAAGGCATGGGCTACGGTTCCATTCCCCTGTTCGGCATGGTGAAGGACGACAAGCACCGCACCCGGGCTATCACCGGGGACGGCGGAGAAATCGCCATCAATTCTAACCGGTCGGCCTTTACGCTGGTGTCCACCATTCAGGATGAAGTCCATCGGTTTGCCATCGGGTTCCACCGGCAGCAGCGGAAAAAAGCCAATATTTCCACCACCCTCACCTCCATTGAAGGGATTGGAGAAACCCGCGCCCGATCGCTGCTGCGGTATTTCAAGACCATTTCCGCCATCCGGGAGGCTTCGGTGGAGGAGCTGGCCGGAGCACCGGGGATGAATTACCCGGCAGCGCAGAAAGTGTATGACCATTTCCGGAAAAAGGAAGAATAACGGCTGTTAAAAGCGTGATATCGGACAAACAAAAAGCCGCCTCCGTTGGGGGCGGCTTTGCGCTTGGTGAAAAGGGGGTTTATGACCGGTGGAATGTGGAATCCAGCGGGGAGGGGTAGGGCTTTTTTTCATCGGTCAGCCCGGCCAGGTAATCCATGCTGGTTTCCAGTGCCAGCGCCAGACGGCGGCACTGTTCAAAGGTATAGTACCGCTTTCCGTTTTCCAGTTTGGAGTAATCGCTCTGGTCAATGCCGGTGAGCATCTGCATTTTAATCTGAGTATATCCTTTTTCCAGACGCAGCTGTTTGAGTCGGTTCATCATCATCACCCAAGCTCTATTATGGCAAACGGTTTCACGAGTTTCAAGAGAAAATCAGCCTGTCAGGCTGGATTCCGGTTTTTGAAACAGGAACAGGGGCACAAATGACGGGCTTTTTGATAAACAGAAACGGATGGGCTGCAAAATCACGGAGGGAAACGGAATCATTTTTCATTTCTGTCGGAAAAAACGATAAAATTTCCCGGAACCCTTGCGAAAATCGGGAGAATTGCGTATAATATTAATATATGTTTGGCCTGATGCTCTGTCATGGCCGGAAGCATTCTGAAACCGAAAGGAGTACCGATATGAATTATTCCGCAGAAGTGGAAAAGATGTGTACTGTCAAAAAAGGCCCCCATCACGGCCCCGCTCCGATTCCGGAGGAAGGCAAGTGGGTCAAGTCCTATCAGATCTCGGACATTTCCGGTCTGTCTCACGGTGTGGGCTGGTGTGCACCTCAGCAGGGCGCATGTAAGCTGACCCTGAACGTGAAGGACGGCATTGTGCAGGAGGCTCTGGTGGAAACTCTGGGCTGCTCCGGCATGACCCACTCCGCTGCTATGGCTGCCGAGATTCTGCCCGGCAAGACCCTGCTGGAGTGCCTGAACACCGACCTGGTGTGCGACGCTATCAACGTTGCTATGCGTGAAATCTTCAAGCAGCTGGCTTATGGCCGCAGCCAGACCGCATTCTCCGAGGGCGGTCTGCCCGTAGGCGCCAGCCTGGAAGACCTGGGCAAGGGCCTGCGTTCTCAGGTGGGTACCATGTTCAGCACCGGCGCCAAGGGCGTTCGCTACATGGAAATGGCCGAAGGCTATGTCCTGAAGATGGCTCTGGACGAGGAAGGCGAGGTTATCGGCTACCAGTTCGTGAAGCTGGGCAAGATGCTGGAAGACATTCGTCACGGCGTGAGCCCCGACGAGGCCTTCAAGAAGAACATTGGCCAGTATGGCCGCTTTGACGGCGCTGCCAAGTATATCGATCCCCGCGAAGAATAAGTCAAAGAGACCATAAAGGAGGACAAACTGTAATGGCGAACGATGTCATGTTTGAAGGCAAGGAAAGAAGAATTGCCAAGATCGAAAAGTGTCTCGCCGAGTACGGCATTGCCAGCCTCGAAGAGGCTCGCGAGCTTTGCCTGAGCAAGGGCTTTGATCCTGATAAGATCGTAAAGGGCGTGCAGCCCATCGCATTTGAGAACGCCAGCTGGGCTTATACCCTGGGCTGCGCTGTTGCTATCAAGAAGGGCGTCAAGTCCGCTTCCGAGGCTGCTGAGGCCATCGGTATCGGTCTGGAAGCTTTCTGCGTGCCCGGCTCCGTTGCCGAGCAGAGAAACGTTGGTCTGGGCCACGGCAATCTGGGCGCTATGCTGCTCCGTGACGAGACCAAGTGCTTTGCATTCCTGGCCGGCCACGAGTCCTTTGCTGCTGCTGAAGGCGCTATCGGCATTGCCCGTACCGCTAACCGCGCCCGCAAAGAGCCCCTGCGCATCATCCTGAACGGCCTGGGCAAGGACGCTGCTTATATCATCTCCCGTATCAACGGCTTCACCTATGTGAAGACTGAGTACGACTTCTTCACCGGCGAGCTGAAGGTTGTCGAGACCAAGGCTTTCTCCGACGGCGAGCGCGCTGCTGTTAAGTGCTACGGCGCTAACGACGTTCTGGAAGGCGTTGCCATCATGAAGCACGAGGGTGTTGACGTTTCCATCACCGGTAACTCCACCAACCCCACCCGCTTCCAGCACCTGGTTGCAGGCACCTACAAGAAGTGGGCTCTGGAGAACGGCAAGAAGTACTTCTCCGTTGCTTCCGGCGGCGGCACCGGCCGTACCCTGCACCCCGACAACATGGCTGCCGGCCCCGCTTCCTATGGCCTGACCGACTCCATGGGCCGTATGCACGGCGACGCTCAGTTCGCAGGTTCTTCCTCTGTGCCCGCACATGTGGAAATGATGGGCCTGATGGGCATGGGCAACAGCCCCATGGTTGGCGCTACCGTTGC
>CAJMOI010000039.1 GCA_905215105.1 uncultured bacterium | reverse complement strand
GGTCTGTTCAATTACATAAGGGACTAAGCTGCTCATAGCAAAACTCCTTTCCGAGTTCCTTTGCCGGTAAACTTCTGAAAAAGCATCCTGAAAAATGTATTCCGGGCTTTTCGGAAAGATACCTTATAATCTGGTTTTGCCCGCCGTCAGATTTCCTGAGACGGCGGGCAAAACCTGACGGGACTTCTTTTACCGCACCATGTCCAGTTTTCCAAACTCTGGCAGTATTATACCCGTCCGATGTACATTTTTATGCTGTCACGGGGACAGCGGGAATTCTTATTCCTCGGTCTTAATCACAGCGCTGTCGCGGACCAGGCCCATAGCCTTTTCCACAGCGATGTCCAGAGACAGATCCTCACTGGGAACAAAGCCCTTGATCTTGTCCACTTCCATCTGATAGACGTTGGCCATCTTGGCGTACTCAGCCTCGATTTCCTCGTCGGTGGGAACAATGTTCTCCAGCTCCACGATCTTCTCCAGAGCCAGACGAATCTTCACCTGACGCTCAGCCTGGGGCTTGAAGGAATCGCGGATGCCCTTCTCATCCATGCCGGTGTACTGGAGGTAGGTCTTCAGATCCAGACCCTGGGAACGGAGGCGATAAGCAAACTCGTTAATGTCGTCATTGATGCGCTTCTGATACATAGCGTCCGGAATCTCTCCCTGGAGCTTCTCGATCAGTGCGTCGATCAGCTGGTTGTCAGCATCGTCGTCAGCCTGCTTCTGACGGGAAACGGTCAGCTTCTCCTTCACGTCTGCGCGATAGGCTTCCACGGTGTCGAACTCGCTGATGTCCTTAATGAAGTCGTCATCAATGTCCGGCAGCTCCTTAGCCTTGATCTCGTGCAGTTTGATCTTGAACACGGCGGGCTTGCCCTTCAGCTCTTCTGCATGATACTCCTCGGGGAAGGTCACGTTCACGTCGAACTCATCGCCGGTGTTGTGACCCACAACCTGATCCTCAAAGCCGGGGATGAACTGGCCGGAGCCCAGAGTCAGGTTGAAGTTTTCAGCCTTGCCGCCTTCGAAAGCAACGCCGTCTACAAAACCTTCAAAGTCGATTTCCACGGTGTCACCGTTTTCAGCAGCGCGGTCCTCAACGGTCACCATACGGGAATTGCGGTCCTGCACCTTGGTCAGCTCTGCGTCCACGTCTTCTTCGGTGACTTCCACAGGCTTCTTGGTGATCTCGATGCCCTTGTAGCCCTCGATGGAAACCTCAGGATAGGTGGTCACGCCTACCTTGAACACCAGATCCTTGCCCTTGCCGGATTCCAGCAGATCAAATGCGATCTGATCCTCAACCAGCTTCAGGCCGGCTTCTTCCACAGCGCTCTCCAGAGCGGAGGGGTACACCAGGTTGATGGCGTCCTCATAGAACACCTGCTCGCCGTAATATTTCTCAACAAAAGCACGGGGGGCCTTGCCCTTACGGAAGCCCGGAATCGTGATTTTCTTGCTTTCTCTCTTAAATACCTTTTCAACCGCTGCCTCAAACTCGTCGGCGGGCACGCTGATGGTCAGCTCGTAACGGTTGGTATCCACTTTATTGGATGCTTTCAGACTCATGATTGATCTTCCTCCTGCAAAATATTGCAAATTATCTTGGTTATTATAGCACAGCCCGGCGGAATATTCCAGACAAAACCTGAAATATTTTTTAATTTTTCATGAAATCCCGGAATTTTTACGCAAAAATCCGGCCGATGGGCTGGAAACAGCATTTCAGTTTGACAGTTTATGCACAAAGAATGAATGAAAAACGGTATCTCCACCGCAGCTCATCGCACCAGCGTGGGCACAAATTTTACATAATCAGCGGAAATCAGGTGCATTTTGACGCCACGATATTCCCCCACAGGCGCTCTTCTCGCCGCCTGTGTTCCGTGGACATGGCCGTAATAGCATTCCTTTACGCCCCGCTCCACCAGAATGTCCAGAATCCCCCGGCATTCCATGTTGTCATATACCGGCGGATAATGGAGAAATACCACCGGGCGAAGGCCCAGCTTTTCCGCCTCATCCAGAGAGGCATTCAGCCGCCCCGCTTCCCGGGCGACAATTTTCCGGTCTTCCGCTGTTTCGGAATTGTACAGCCATCCTCTGGTGCCGCAAACAGCGATTCCCCCCACAGGGCAGGCGCTGTTATGCACCAGCGAAAGGTCGTCAAAGCCGCAGTCCGTCCAGAATTTCTCAATTTTGGTGCGAGTAGACCACCAGTAATCGTGATTTCCTTTTAAAATCAGCTTTTTTCCCGGCAGAGAATGGAGATAGGCGAAATCCTCCCGGGTATCCTCCAGCTTCATGGCCCAGGAGATATCCCCTGCCAGCACGACCGTGTCCTCCGGAGAGACGATGGCTTTCCAGTTTTCCTCCAGCCGCTGGGTGTAGCGTTCCCAGCCGCGGAAAACTTCCATGGACTTATCCGCGTGAAAGGAGAGATGCAGATCCGCGATACAGAAAAGGGACATCAGGACAGCCCCGCCAGACGCAGCACAGACTGACGCATATCCGCCACGGAAGAAACGTCTTCAAATCGAACGGGCTTTCCGGCCAGCGCCTGAATGGGCTGGGGAACTTCCACGCCGGTGAGAGCGGAAAGCTGGTACACCTGCTCGAATTCATCGTTGACGCCGTCCTGTGCATACAGCTCGCTGCCCAGTGCTTCCAGTACGCTGGCTGCAAACTTATAGGGGCTGGCAGTGGAAACCACCACGGTGGGCGTCTCCTTGTCGCCGGTTTCCGCCACATACTGATGATAGACCTCAAAAGCAACGGCAGAATGGGGATCGCACAGATAGTTTTCCGTCTCCTTCATGGTGCGGATGGCCTGTTTGGTGGCATCATCGCCGCAGAAACCGGCATGGAACACTGCCTGAATCCGGGCCAGAGTTTCTGCGTCCACCGTATAGGAACCAGTTTCGCTGAGCTGCTGCATCCAGCCCGCAACCTTCTCCGCATTTCCGTCGGTCATGTGATACAGGAGCCGTTCCAGATTGCTGGAAACGAGGATATCCATGGACGGGGAAATGGTGGTGTGGAAGGGGCGGCGGCGGTCATAGGTACCGGTGCGGATAAAGTCGGTGAGGACATTGTTTTCATTGGAAGCGCAAATCAGGCGGTTTACCGGCAGACCCATTCTCATGGCGTAATAGGCGGCCAGAATGTCGCCGAAATTGCCGGTGGGAACCACAAAATTGACCTTCTCGCCCTCATAATCAATTTCGCCGCTGTTCATCAGCTGGCAGTAGGCGGAGAAATAGTAGATAATTTGAGGCAGCAGACGTCCCCAGTTGATGGAGTTGGCGCTGGAGAACATCATGTTGTGCTGTGCCAGCGTTTCCTGCATCACAGAGTCTGTGAAAATCTGCTTGACAGCGGTCTGGGCATCGTCAAAGTTGCCTTCAATGGCGCAGACGCCGACATTGCCGCCTTCCTGCGTTACCATCTGGCGCTTCTGCATGGGGCTGACGCCGTTCTGGGGATAGAACACCAGCACGCGGGTGCCGTCTACATCCTTGAAGCCTTCCAGTGCGGCTTTGCCGGTGTCGCCGGAAGTGGCCACCAGAATCACAGCGGTTTTGCCCGCGGCAGTTTTGGCCAGAGATTTTACCAGCAGATGGGGCAGAATCTGGAGAGCCATATCCTTAAAAGCACAGGTGGGGCCGTGCCACAGCTCCATGGCATACTGGGTGATTTCCCCGTTCTGGAGCATCACCACGGGAGCCGGATGGCCGCCGGAAAATTTATCGGCGCGATAAGCTGCTTCCGCGCACTCCCGAATTTCCTCTGCCGTAAAGTCGGTAAGGAATTTAGCCAGAATGTGCTGAGCCAGCTCGGTATAGTTCATGGTCTGCATGGTGCAGAGCTCCTGATAGGAAATCTGCGGCAGCTCTTCCGGCACAAACAGGCCGCCGGAAGCAGAGATGCCCTGTGCAATTGCTTGTGCAGCTTCCACAGATTCCATGCGATTTCTTGTGCATGTATACTTCAAACTGCATTCCCCTTTCAAAGGAATTTAAACCTTTGTGTTTCATTGTATTATAGTTTGCCCAGCTTGTCAAAGGAATCGGCAGATTTCACCATATCACACATATATTTTTCAAAAAACCGGAAGGAATTTTGGTAAAAAATACGGTCAATCAGGTCATCGGAATAGCCGTGACGGGCAAAAAGCTCCGCCAGATACTCCATGGACCCAATTCCCGTTATGCCGGAAGGCATGTCGGCTCCGTCAAAATCGCTTCCCATGGCCAGAACCTCTTCCCCGCCCAAACTCAGGAAATGCTCGGCGTGACGCAAAATGTCCACCGCCTCCGCCTTTCCCGAATCTGCAAGAAAGGTCGGGTAAAAATTCAGACCTACCAGCCCGCCCCGCTGTTTCAGCGCCAGAAACTGCTGGTCTGTCAGATTTCGGGGATGGCTGCACAGCGCCTTGGCATCGGAATGGGTGGCGATTACCGGTCCCCGGGTGTTTTCCAGCACATCCCAGAACAGCGGTTCACTGGCATGGGAGACATCCGGCAGAATCCCCAGAGACTCCATTTTTGCCAGCACTTCTTTACCGAAGGGCGTCAGGCCGCCGGGTTCCTGGGCGCCGCCGCCAATCTGATTGGCGGCGTTCCAGGTCAGGGTCATCACCTTTACCCCCAGCCCGGCCAGTTCGTCCAATACCTCACAGCGGCCTTCCAGCACGGAGCCGCCTTCCACGGTAAAGATTGCGCCGCACTTCTTCTCCCGGACAGCCCGGTGCAGGTCTTCCGCTGTCCGGCACTGGAGCATCCGGTCTTCGTTCTGTTTCAGTTCCCATTCCAGCCGCCGGGCAATTCTCCGAAAATAAGCCAGCGGACTGGCTGCATCATCGGGAATCCAGGCGGCAAAGCACTGGAACCAGGCGGAAAAATTTCCGGCCCGCTCCAGAGAGATCTGCAAAGTCCGGTTATTCCGCAGCGGGATATCTTTCAGGGAGCACTCCCCCATGGTATCGCAGTGCAGGTCAAAAAAACGCATCAGAACAGCTCCTTTCCGCTGAAAGCATTGGCAAGATAGTGGAATTCCCGCACACACCCGGCCGTGTCCATAATAACGCCCGCCACATCAAAGCGGGGCTGTAAGTCACTGGGGTATTTTTGCAGATACAGCAGAGCGGCACGAACCAGCTTTTTCTGTTTGGAAGGCGTCACAAAGGTTTCCGGCTCTGCAAGGGAACCGGGCAGGCGGGTTTTTACTTCCACAAAAACAATATATCGGGGGCTGGCGGCGATAATGTCCAGTTCTCCGTAACGGGTTTGATAATTCCGCGCCAAAATCCGATACCCCCGCTGTTTCATCCGGTCGGCGGTAAAGTCCTCCCCGGCTGCGCCGATTCTGGACGCGTCATTCATGGCCTTTTCCCAGAATTTTCGTCAGGAAGGTTTTCCGGTGAATGGGGCACGGACCGTATGTACGGAGCATTTCCGTGTGAACTTTGGTGCCGTATCCTTTATGCTTGGCAAACTGATACTGGGGGTACACCTCGTCCATCAGTTTCATCACCCGGTCACGGCTGACTTTTGCCAGAATGGAAGCGGCGGCGATGCTGGCACTTTTGGCGTCGCCTTTGACCACCGTTTCGCCGGGAATGTCCAGCGGCGGCATCCGGTTTCCGTCAATCAGTGCATACTGCGCAGGCACCGGAAGTGCCTCCACCGCCCGCTTCATGGCCAGATACGTTGCCTGTAAAATATTGATTTCGTCAATTTCCTGCTCAGAAGCGCAGCCGATTCCATAGGCAACCGCCTTTTCGCAAATTTCGTCGAAAAGAGCCTCCCGCTTCTTTTCCGTCAGCTTTTTGGAATCGTTCAGCCCGGGAATCTCCAGCCCGTCCGGCAAAATCACTGCGGCTGCATATACCGGACCGGCCAAGGGACCCCGGCCTGCTTCGTCCACGCCGCAAACAGCCTGATAGCCCTGCTCCGCGGCTTGACGTTCATACTGATAATCCACCATGTTTTTCATCCTCTTCCATAACAAAGGGCAAAACCGGATGGTTTTGCCCAGATTGTCAAACACTCTTTTGTCTTCGGCGTTCCGGTTCAAAATGGCTTATGCTTCCACCATGCAAATCCGGAACAACTCCCGCAGCCGGTCCAGCTGTCCGTCCAGATACAGGAACCCAAACAGTGCTTCAAAGGCGGTAGCTGCGTGGTAATCCGCCACCGAGGCGTTTTTCGGCACATGGTTCACATGGGCATTGCGGCCCCGCTGGTATACCTGCTGTTCCTCTTCCGTCAGGCTGTCCCACAGCTTTTTGGAAAAATTCGCCTGTGCCGCCGCGCACACCTGTTCCACGGAGCGCTGGTGCAGCTTTTTCACCGGGCAATTGCCGCGGCACACCAGCTCTTCCCGCACAAACAGCTCGAAAACGCAATCGCCCACAAAGGCCAGCGTCAGCGGGCTCAGCTGGCGGGGGTCACAGTCCTGGTTCAAAAAACGTTCCAAAGCCCTGCTCCTTTATTCCACAAAGTCAAATTCCAGATCATACATACTGACGGTGTCGCCTTCTTCACAGCCGGCTTCCCGCAGGGCATCGATGACGCCGGTCTGGATGAGCACACGCTGGAAATATTGCAGGGACTCGTAGTCGTCGAAGTTGACGGAGTTGATGAGCTGCAGCAGCCACTTGCCCTCCACCATGAACACGTTGTCGTGGCGGGTAATCTGCACCTGGGTGTTCTCCATGGTTTCCACTTCCACCTGGGGTGCAGGCTCGGCTTCAAACCGGCGTACCGGCGGCAGGCTTTGCAGCATTTCCTGGATTTTTTTCAGGAGCGGGTCCACATCGTACCGGATGGCCGCCATGATCGGGAAGAAGCTGTAGCCCTTCCCCTCTACATACTGCCGGAATTCCTCAATCTGCTCGTCGGTGGCAAGATCGCATTTGTTGCCGGCCACCAGCATGGGGCGCTGGGCCAGTTCCGGATTGAATTTTTCCAGCTCCCGGTTGATGATCTCGAAATCCTCTTTTGGATCACGGCCCTCACTGCCCGCCACATCCACAATGTGAACCAGCAGGCGGCAGCGCTCCACATGGCGCAGGAACTGGTGGCCTAGGCCCACGCCTTCGCCTGCACCTTCAATCAGGCCGGGGATATCGGCCATGACAAAGGAGCTGCCTTCGCCCATGCGCACTACGCCCAGCACAGGAGTCAGAGTGGTGAAATGATAGTTGGCAATATTGGGTTTGGCTTCGCTGACAACAGACACCAGCGTGGACTTGCCCACATTGGGATAGCCCACCAGACCTACGTCTGCCAGCAGTTTCAGCTCCAGCTGGACTTCAAATTCTTCGCCGGGGGTACCGGGCTTTGCAAAACGGGGCACCTGACGGGTCGGCGTGGCAAAATGGGTGTTTCCCCAACCGCCGCGGCCGCCTTTGGCCACAATCTGGGGCTCGTCGTCGGACATATCCGCCAGCAGACGTCCAGTTTCCGCGTCCTTCACCAGCGTACCGCGGGGAACCCGGATGACACAGTCTTCGCCGCCCCGGCCAAAGCACCGGTTCCCGCGGCCGTTTTCACCGTTCTGAGCTGCATATTTCCGCTTGTACCGGAAATCGGCCAGGGTGGAGAGGTTGTCGTCCACCTGAAACACCACGTTGCCGCCCTTGCCGCCGTCGCCGCCGTCGGGGCCGCCGGCTGCCACATATTTTTCACGCCGGAACGAAACGGCGCCGTTGCCGCCGCTGCCGGCCTTGATTTTGATTTTCGCAATATCGATAAACATAAGGTTTCCGCCTCCTTTATCGCGGTTTTTCCTGTTTTTTGAAAAAACCAAAAAAATCCCGGGCCATTGCTGTCCCGGGATTTTCATGTTTTAAATTACTGCTCGACGCTGTACACGCTGACTCTCTTGCGGTCGCGGCCCATACGCTCGAACTTGACGGTACCGTCAATCAGAGCGAACAGGGAGTCGTCGGAACCTCTGCCCACGTTCTCACCGGGATGGATGTGAGTGCCGCGCTGCTTCACGAGAATGTTGCCGGCCAGAACAAACTGACCGTCAGCGCGCTTCACGCCAAGACGCTTGGACTCGGAGTCACGGCCGTTCTTGGTGGAACCCATACCTTTTTTATGAGCGAACAGCTGGATGTTGATCTTCAGCATACTTACACCTCCAAATAATGAACACTGATGTTATCGGGATACTGTTCTTCCAGACACGTCATATGCAGACGGAATCCGGCCAAACAGTCACGGCACGGGGAAAGATACTTTTCCTCGCAGATGCGAAGCCGCATTTCGCCGTCGTCCTCGCTGATTTCAGCCGGGACGTGCAGAATTTCGGTAATGGTATTGGCAATGAGATACGCAGCGGAGGAAACCGCCGCACACACAATGTCTTCGCCCGGTTCACCGGCTTCTGCGTGGCCGCTGAGGGAAAAACCCGCCAGACGGCCGTCGGATAAGACCAAAAAGTCCGCGTAAATCATGGCTTACGCCTTGACTTCCTCGATCTGCACCTTGGTGTAGGGCTGTCTGTGGCCCATCTTGCGCTTCTCACCCTTCTTGGGCTTGTAAGTAAACACTGTGATCTTCTTTGCCTTGCCGTTTTTCAGCACCTTGCCGGTAACGGTTGCACCCTCAACATAGGGCTTGCCGACCTTCAGGCCGTCCTCGCCGCAAATGGCGACAACCTGGAAATCAACGGTGGAGTTCTCTTCTGCTGCAAGCTTCTCGACATAGATTACGTCGCCGTACTGTACTTTGTACTGCTTGCCGCCGGTTTCAATAATTGCAAACATGAATCGAAGGCCCTGCCTTTTCTCTAAACTCGCTATTCACAGGCGGGAGCAAGTCCTCTTTCAGCCCGTAATATGCGGCTTAAACAGGATACCACACCGTGTCAAATTTGTCAATGGGTAAAAGCGCACAAAACTGCGGATTTTTCCCGGTTTCCCTCACTTTTCCGGCTGTACCAGCACCTTTTTCAGATATTGGCCGGTATAAGAGCCCTCCACCTGGGCCACCTGCTCCGGTGTGCCGCAGGCCACAATTTCGCCGCCGCGGTCGCCGCCTTCGGGGCCAAGGTCAATGAGATAATCCGCCGTTTTAATCAAATCCAGATTGTGCTCAATAACCAGCACGGTATTCCCGGCGTCCACCAGCTTTTGCAGCACCTGAATCAGCTTGTGCACGTCCGCAATGTGCAGGCCGGTGGTGGGCTCGTCCAGAATATAAATGGTGCGGCCGGTGGCGCGCTTGCTCAGCTCTGTTGCCAGCTTCACCCGCTGGGCTTCGCCGCCGGAAAGGGTCGTAGCAGGCTGGCCAATTTTGATATAGCCAAGCCCCACATCCTGCAAGGTTTGCAGCTTCCGGGCAATTTTCGGCACAGCAGAGAAGAACTCCACGCCCTCTTCCACGGTCATTTCCAGCACATCGTGGATGGTCTTGCCCTTATAATGGATTTCCAGCGTCTCCCGGTTGTACCGCTTGCCTTTGCAGACATCACAGGGAACGTACACATCGGGCAGGAAGTGCATTTCGATTTTCAGGATACCGTCGCCCTGACAGGCTTCGCAGCGGCCGCCCTTCACATTAAAGGAGAACCGACCCGAGGTAAAGCCGCGCAGCTTGGCTTCCTGGGTGCTGGCGAACAGCTCACGGATATCGGTGAAAACGCCGGTATAGGTGGCGGGGTTGGAACGGGGCGTGCGTCCGATGGGGGACTGGTTGATCTGGATGACCTTATCCAGATGCTCCAGTCCCTTAATGGCCTTGTGCGCACCAGCCCTTCCCTTTGCCCCGTTGAGCTCTGCGGCCAGATGCTTGTACAGAATCTCGTTAATCAGCGAAGATTTGCCCGAACCGGAAACACCGGTCACACAGACAAAGTCTCCCAATGGGATTTCTACCGAGATATTTTTCAGGTTGTTCTGCGCCGCGCCGACGATTTTCAGCTTTTTGCCGTTGCCCTTTCTGCGCTGGGTGGGAATCTCGATTTTCCGGCGGCCGGAAAGGTACTGGCCGGTAATGGACTCCTCACAATCCAGAATTCCGGATACCGGGCCGTTATAGATGACATTTCCGCCGTGAATACCCGCGCCGGGGCCGATATCGACGATATGGTCGGCAGAACGCATGGTGTCCTCGTCGTGCTCCACCACCAGCACGGTATTGCCCAGATCACGCAGGTGCTTGAGGGTTGCCAGCAGCTTGTCGTTGTCCCGCTGGTGCAGGCCGATGCTGGGTTCGTCCAGAATATACAGCACGCCCATCAGAGAGGAGCCGATTTGGGTAGCCAGGCGAATTCGCTGGCTTTCGCCGCCGGACAGCGTGCCGGAAGAACGGGACAGGGTGAGATATTCCAGTCCCACGCTTTTCAAAAAGCCCAGACGGGAACGGATTTCTTTCAGGATGGTGGCGGCGATAGCGGCATCGCGGCCGGAAAGCTCCAGATGCTCGAAGAAATTCAGCGCATCGGAAACAGACAAATCACACAGCTGGGCGATATTCAGACCGCCCACTGTGACTGCCAGACTGATCGGAGACAGTCGCTGCCCATGACAGGCATCACAGGGGATGGCGCTCATATAATTCTCGATTTCCTCTTTAATCCAGCTGCTCTGGGTATCCCGGAAACGGCGTTCCAGATTGTTGATGATACCCTCAAATTCCACCTTATATTTGCCGGTGCCGTACTCATTTTCCCGCACCACTTCAAACTTTTCACCCTTGCTGCCGTACAGCAGGATATCCACAATTTCCGGGGACAGTTCACCAATGGGGGTGTCCAGCGAAAAGCCGAAGTGCTTTGCCAGACCCTTCATATACATGGCGGCAATCGTACTGCCCTCCATGGCCCAGCCGCTGGCTTTGAGGCCGCCTTTATTGATAGACAGCTTTTTGTCGGGGATAATCAAATCGGGGTCAATTTTCATAAAGACGCCCAGACCGGTACACTTAGGGCAGGCGCCGAAGGGATTGTTAAAGGAGAACATGCGGGGCGACAGCTCTTCCACACTGATGCCGTGTTCGGGGCAGGCGTAGTTCTGGGAAAAGAGGATATCCTCTTCCCCTTCCGGCTTCATCACATTCACGATGGTCAATCCGCCCGCCAGAGACGAGGCGGTTTCCAGAGAGTCCGCCAGACGGGAACGGATATCAGGGCGGATGACCAGACGGTCTACCACAATTTCGATAGTATGCTTTTTATTTTTTTCCAGCTTGATTTTTTCCGACAGGTCATAGAGGATGCCGTCGGCGCGCACACGGACAAAGCCGCCTTTGCGGGCTGCCTCCAACTCTTTGACATGTTCGCCCTTTCTGCCCCGGACAACCGGCGCCATGACCTGAATTTTCGTTTTTTCCGGCAGTGCCAGCACCTGATCCACAATCTGGTCAATGGTCTGCTGCTTGATTTCCCGTCCGCAAACCGGGCAATGGGGCACACCCACCCGGGCATAGAGCAGACGCAGGTAGTCGTAAATTTCGGTAACCGTACCCACGGTGGAACGGGGGTTTTTCGAGGTGGTTTTCTGGTCAATGGAAATCGCCGGGGAAAGGCCTTCGATATAGTCCACGTCGGGCTTTTCCATCTGGCCCAGAAACTGCCGCGCATAGGAGGAAAGGGATTCCACATAGCGGCGCTGGCCCTCTGCATAGATGGTATCAAAAGCAAGGGAAGATTTTCCCGAGCCGGAAAGGCCGGTGAGAACAACCAGCTTATCTCTGGGGATGGAGAGGCTGATATTTTTCAGGTTATGCTCTCTGGCCCCTTTAATCGTCAGATTTTTGGTATCCATTCCTGTGGTTCCTCCTGTATGGAAAATTGGGATTATTTCCCTTCTTGCAGTTCTTTGATCTTATCCCGCAAGTACGCGGCGTGCTCGAATTCCAGCAGCTTGGCGGCGGCTTTCATTTCCTTCGTCAGCTTTTCAATCTCCTGGCGGCGTTCAATCGCAGAAAGTTTCCTCTTCTTTTTCTTTCCTTTCCCCTTGCCGTCTTCCTTATGAGAGGAAATTTCCAGCACATCCGCCACTTTCTTCGTAATGGTCTGGGGTACGATGCCGTGTTCTTCGTTGTACTTCATCTGGATTTCACGGCGGCGCAGCGTCTCCCGGATGGCGTTTTCCATGGACGGCGTCACGGAATCGGCATACATAATGACGGTACCCTCTGCGTTTCGGGCAGTACGGCCGATAGTCTGAATCAAAGACCGTTCACTGCGCAGGAATCCCTCTTTATCCGCATCCAGAATGGCCACCAGCGACACTTCGGGAATATCCAGACCTTCCCGCAGCAGGTTAATGCCGATGAGCACATCAAATTCGCCCAGACGCAGGTCGCGGATAATCTCCATGCGCTCCACTGTATCCACATCGTGGTGCATATACCGCACACGAATCCCCATATTGTCCAGAAAGTCCGTCAAATCTTCAGCCATTTTCTTGGTCAAAGTTGTCACCAGCACCCGCTGGCCCTTGGCGGTGCGGAGATTGATTTCAGAAATCAAATCATCGATCTGTCCCTCTGTGGGTTTCACGGTAATTTCCGGGTCCAGCAGACCGGTGGGACGAATAACCTGCTCCACCACCTGAACCGATTTTTCCAGCTCCAGATCTCCCGGAGTGGCACTGACAAAAATCGCCTGATGAATGTGGTTGTAAAACTCCTCAAAATTCAAGGGGCGGTTATCATAAGCAGAGGGCAGCCGGAACCCGTATTCAATCAACGCTTCTTTCCGCGCCCGGTCTCCGGCATACATGGCTCGCACCTGGGGCAGCGTCACATGGGACTCGTCCACCATGAGCAGGAAATCATCGGGGAAATAGTCGATCAGAGTAAAGGGAGCACTTCCCGGCTTTCGTCCGGACAGCACCCGGGAATAGTTCTCGATGCCCTTACAGAATCCGATTTCCGTCAGCATTTCAATGTCATACTGGGTTCGCTGCTCAATCCGCTGGGCTTCAATGAGCTTGTCGTTTTCTTTGAAATATTTGACCCGTTCCACCATTTCCGATTCAATTTCCTTGACGGCCTGCATCATTTTTTCCCGGGGAACAATATAGTGGGAAGCCGGATAGATGGCCGCGTGTTTCAGTTCCGCCTTAAACTCGCCGGTCAGCGGGTTCACTTCTGTAATCCGGTCGATTTCGTCCCCGAAAAACTCCACCCGGATTACCCGGTCATCGGATTCTGCGGGGAAAATCTCCACCACATCGCCCCGAACGCGGAATTTGTTTCGGGTAAAATTGATGTCGTTGCGCTCGTACTGGATTTCCACCAGCTTTCGCAGCAGATCGTCCCGGCTCTTCTCCATACCGGGGCGCAGGGAAATCACCATGGTCCGGTAATCGATAGGGTCGCCCAAACTGTAGATACAGGAAACACTGGCTACAATAATCACGTCCCGCCGCTCAGACAGGGCCGAGGTGGCGGAGTGGCGCAGCTTGTCGATTTCATCATTGATAGCGGAATCCTTTTCTATATAAGTATCCGTTGTGGCAATATAGGCTTCCGGCTGATAATAATCATAATAGGAGACAAAGTATTCAACGGCGTTGTTGGGGAAAAACTCCCGGAACTCGGAGCACAGCTGGGCCGCCAGCGTTTTATTGTGGGCCAGCACCAGCGTGGGACGGTTTACCTCTGCGATAATATTTGCCATGGTAAAGGTCTTGCCGGAACCGGTTACACCCAGCAGCGTCTGTTCTTTGTCGCCCCGGTTCAGTCCTTCCACCAGTCGGGCAATGGCCTGGGGCTGGTCGCCGGTGGGCTGATAGGAAGAAACCAGCTGAAAGCGGTCCCGTTGTTTCTCTTCGTTCATAGCAGTCCTCCTGAATCCTGTACACCCAATTTTTCAAAATCATAAACGAACATTTGTTTCTTCTATCCTACACGTTTCCGGTACATTTGTCAATCGGCAAATGAATTTCTCTGTTGACAGTATACCACACTCCGGCACCTTTTACAAAAATACTCGTTAAAAAATCAAGGGCGAAAACATCCATTCCTTCGATTTTAATTGAAAAAACACTTT
>CAJMOI010000038.1 GCA_905215105.1 uncultured bacterium | reverse complement strand
AGGATTTGAACCCAGACAAACAGAGTCAGAGTCTGCCGTGCTACCATTACACAATACCGCATCATCTTTTCGCGTCAGCGAGACTTATTATACCACCTTTTTTGCAAATGTCAATACCCTGTTTCGATTTTTTTCAGAATTTTTTGAGCTATTCCAAAAAACAGGATGCGGTAACTTGCCGCATCCTGTTTCATGCATATCTTCTGTTTCCTATCGGTTTCGCCGCAGCGTGAATCCATCCACCTCTTTGTGGTGGAGATATACGTTTTGTACCAGCCCATATCCAAAATAAAGACAGGCTGCCGAAGAACCGCCTGCACTAAAAAACGGCAGTGTCACGCCCATAACCGGCAGAATTGCCAGGCACATCCCCAGGTTGAAAATCGCCTGCGCCGCAATCATTCCAAAAAAGCCCACACAGATATAGGTGCCGAGGGGGTCACGGGCAACCCGTGCATTATGAAGGGTTCGGATGAGCAGGAAAACCAGCAATAAGATAATCAGCGTACAGCCAATGAAGCCCAGTTCTTCTCCTGCCACAGAAAACACAAAGTCACTCTGCTGGAAAGTCACTCGATTGCTTTCCACTCGGGGACCTTCAAACAATCCTCTTCCCCATAGCTTTCCGGAACCGATGGAAAGACGTCCCTGATACTGCTGATAGCCGTCTCCTCTGGCCACAATGGGGTCGTCCAGATTATAAGCGGCGGTAAAGCGCTTTTTCTGATACTCTTTCAAAACATATTGCCACGCCAGCGGCGCCGCAACAATCAGCGCACCGAACAATCCTGCGAAATACCGGAGCTGAACACCTGCTACAAAGGTCATAGCCAGGAACATGCAGAAAAAGATCATGGCCGCGCCATCGTCGCCCTGCAAATGGCAAAGGCCAATAGGAATCAGCGCGTGAACGCCCAGAAGAGCCACATGCACAAAACGCCGCAACAGTTCCCGTTCTTTCAAAATCGAAAGGTGTTTGGCAAAGGTAATCATAAAGGCGATTTTGACCAGCTCTGAACTCTGGAACGTGGTCACACCTAAATTAATCCATGCTTTTGCGTTAACGCCGTCGGTACTCTCAATGGAAATACCAAATAGTAACGTATAGACCATGAGGAATATACTAAACCCTGCTATCAAATACCAGAAGCTGGCGATGGCGTTGTAATCAATCAGCGTTAAAATCCAGGCGCCTACCATTCCCAGTATGATTGCTACCAGCTGAGTTTTAAAATAGTTGGTGCTTTCAAAAGCCCGCGAAACACTTTTCAGCAGCAACAGGCTGTATGACGAAATCACAACAATCAGCAAAAACAGGAACTTGTCCATATCCTTGATATACTGCCAGATTCGCCCAAAAAATCTTGTCAATCTCATTGCTCCTTTCCAGGAATCAAGCTGCGTCCTCTTTTCAATAGAAAGAAGATCACAGTTAACCTCTAAAAATCACACTGTATCCATGAAATTATATCACACTCCCGCGGGGACGGCAAACAAAAACGGCTTTTTCTTGGGAACTGCTCAAAAAATTCACAGAATCGCCACAGCTTTTTCCATTACCAGAGACTTTCCCTAAATTTACGCAAAAGCTTCTCCCCTTCCGACAAAAGTTTCTCTTCTTTTCTACGGGAAAGAATTGATAAATTCCGCTAATTTGGTATAATATAAGAATCTTATGTTTTTAAGAGAGGGAAAAGTCATGGAAAACAAAATGGTCCGCACTCGTTTTGCACCCAGTCCCACCGGCTTTATGCATGTGGGCAACCTGCGTACTGCCCTGTTTGAATATCTGATTGCCAAATCCCAGCATGGGCAGTTCGTCCTTCGCATTGAAGATACCGATCAGGAACGGCTGGTGGAAGGCGCTGTGGATGTCATCTACAACACGTTGAAGCAGGTTGGCATGCAGCATGACGAAGGCCCCGACATCGGCGGCGAATACGGCCCCTATATTCAGAGCCAGCGCAAAGACTCCTACAAGCCCTATGCGGAGCAGCTTGTACGGGAAGGAAAGGCCTATTACTGCTTCTGCACCAAAGAGCGGCTGGATTCCCTCCACAATGAAGATGGATTCGGCGGCTATGACCGTCACTGCCGCGATCTGCCTGCAGAAGAGGTTCAGCGCCTGCTGGATGCCGGCACCCCTTACGTTATCCGCCAGAAGATGCCTGTCGAGGGGGCCACCACGTTCCACGATGCAGTTTTCGGCGACATCACCATTGAAAACAAGGAGCTGGAGGATCAGATTCTGCTAAAGTCCGACGGCTATCCGACCTATAACTTCGCAAACGTCATTGACGACCATCTGATGCACATCACCCACGTGGTGCGCGGATGCGAGTATCTGACCTCTACCCCCAAGTACAACCTGCTGTACGAGGCTTTCGGCTGGGAGCTGCCCACCTATGTTCACCTGCCCCTGATTATGGGCAAAAATGACGACGGCTCTGTCAGCAAGCTCTCCAAGCGTCACGGCTCCACCAGTTTTGCTGGTCTGGTACAGGAAGGCTATCTGCCTGAGACCATTGTCAACTACATCGCCCTGCTGGGCTGGTGCCCCAAGGACAACCGGGAGGTCTTCTCTCTGGCTGAGCTGGCAGAGAACTTCTCCATCGACGGCATCAGCAAGGCGCCGTCTGTATTCGACTATGAGAAGCTGGCATGGTTCAACGGCGAATATCTGCGCGCCAAGACGCCGGAAGAGTTCACCGAAATCGCCATGCCCTATTATCAGCAGGTATTCGGCGACACCCAGGTTGACTGGGCAGTACTCACCTCTATTTTGCAGCCCCGCGTGGTGCGCCTGACCGATATTCCCGGCATGATCGGCTTTTTGAAAGAGCTGCCGGAGTATGACAAGGAGCTGTTCATCAACAAGAAGAGCAAGGCAAACCTTGACAACGCACCTGTCATGCTGAAAGCCGCTATCGAAGCCCTGACCGCACTGCCGGAGTGGAATGTGACTGCCATTCACGACTGCTTGATCGGCCTTGCTCAGCAGCTGGAAGTGAAGAACGGCACCCTGCTGTGGCCGGTTCGTATCGCTGCTGCCGGTATGCAGGTAACCCCCGGCGGCGCCATGGAAATTCTGGCCATTTTGGGCAAAGAAGAGTCCCTGCGCCGGCTGGAACTGGGTCTTGCCAAACTGTCATAAGTCCTTGTGTCGGCACAAATTGAAAAGAAAATTCCTGAAAGGATTGAAAGTATGAGCGAAGAAAAGAAAGAAGGTCTGGAGGAAGTCGTTTCCTCCAACTTCATTGACGACTTTATTATAGAAGATCTGGCCGAAGGCGGCCGCTGTGAGGGAATGCAGGTGCACACCCGTTTTCCCCCCGAGCCCAACGGCTATCTGCACATCGGCCACGCCAAGGCCATTTACATCGACTTCGGCACCGCAGAGCGCTTTAAAGGCATCTGCAACCTGCGCATGGACGACACCAACCCCACCAAGGAAGACACCGAGTATGTGGACGCCATCAAAGAGGACATCCACTGGCTGGGTTATGACTGGGACGACCGCTTCTACTATGCATCCGATTACTTTGAGCAGATGTATGATGCAGCTGTCAGCCTGATTAAAAAGGGGCTTGCCTATGTGTGCGAGCTGACTCCCGACCAGATGCGCGAAAATCGCGGCGATTTGACCACCCCCGCTGTCAGCCCCTACCGTGATCGTCCGGTAGAAGAGAGCCTCGACCTGTTCGCCCGGATGCGTGCCGGCGAGTTCGAAGACGGCAAAATGACCCTCCGCGCCAAGATTGATCTGGCTTCCGGCAACTTCAACATGCGCGACCCGGTGCTCTACCGCATCAACCACATGTCCCACCACCGCACCGGCGATAAGTGGTGCATTTATCCCATGTACGACTTTGCACACCCCATTGAGGATGCGTTGGAGCATATCACCCACTCCCTGTGCTCTCTGGAATTTGAGGATCACCGTCCTCTGTATGACTGGGTAATCGCCAATGTAGACCTGCCCTCCAAGCCCCGTCAGATTGAATTTGCACGTCTGGGCATCAACAACACCGTCATGAGCAAGCGCAAGCTGCGCGCACTGGTAGAGGGCGGCTATGTGAGCGGCTGGGATGATCCCCGTATGCCTACCCTGTGCGGCCTGCGCCGCCGCGGCTACACCCCGGCCTCTATCCGCAACTTCAGCGAGCGCAACGGCGTTTCCAAGGTGAACAGCACCGTGGAATACAGCTTTTTGGAGCACTGCCTGCGCGAAGACCTGAATATCAACGCACAGCGCGTGATGGGCGTTCTGCGTCCCCTCAAGCTGATTATCACCAACTATCCCGAAGGCAAGAGCGAAACCTTTGAGGTGGAAAACAACCCCAACCGGCCCGAAGACGGAACCCGCACCGTTACCTTCTCCCGTGAACTGTGGATTGAAGACAACGACTTTATGGAAGAGCCGGTCAAGGGCTATTTCCGCCTGTTCCCCGGCAACGAAGTGCGTTTGAAGACCACCTACATCGTCCGCTGCACCGGCTGCGAAAAGGACGAAAACGGCAACATTACCGCTGTATACGCCGAGTACGATCCCGAATCCCGTGGCGGCAACCCCGCAGACGGCCGGAAGATCAAGGGTACCATTCATTGGGTAAATGCAGCTGACGCGCTGGATGCAGAAATCCGCCTGTATGACAACCTGTTCACCGTGCCCGACCCGGATGCCGGCGATTTCCTCGAGGTGCTGAACCCCGATTCCCTGAAAGTGCTGGAAAACGCCAAGGTAGAGCCTTCTCTGGCTGCTGCCAAACCCGGCGATTCCTTCCAGTTCATGCGTCAGGGCTACTTCTGTGTAGACAACAAGGACAGCACATCGGAGCATCTGGTGTTCAACCGCTCCGTCTCGCTGAAAGACAGCTTCAAGCCCAAGAATAAATAAAATATCGTCTGTTCCCGCCGCCTGCTTCAAAGCAGGCGGCATTTTTATGCAAAAAAAGACGGCAGAAGAAACTTTCTTCTGCCGCACAAAAAGCTATTGGTAAATTTATTCTGCCAGCAGCTTTTCACAAGCTGCCAGACGGACACACAGGCAGAACAAATCCATGGCCACTTCCAGCTCGGAAACCGGCGGATAGGTGGGAGCCACTCGGATATTGCTGTCCTGAGGATCTTTTCCATAAGGGAAGGTTGCGCCTGCGCCGGTCAGGGTAACACCGGCCTCTTTGCACAGCTGCACCACGCGCTTTGCACAGCCGGGCATTACGTCCACGCTGACAAAATAACCGCCGTTGGGCTTGGTCCAGCTTGCCGTGCCGGTACCGGTCAGGGCGCCGTCCAGCTTACGGAGTACGGTCTGGAACTTGGGCTCCAGAATCCGGCGATGACGGAGCATCTGGCCGCGAACGCCGTATTTATCCTTGAGGAATGCAATATGGCGGAGCTGGTTCAGCTTGTCGGGACCGATGGTCTGGAAGGAGAAATGCTCCCGCAGTACCTGAATGGTCTCGGGACCAGCGGCCATGGCAGCAACACCTGCACCCGGGAAGGTGATTTTGGAAGTGGAAGCAAACATGATGGGCAGTTCCTGAGTTCCTCTTTCCAAGCACTCTGCATACAGATCCAGCAGATTGTCGGGGGTGTCGGTCAGGTCATGGACACAATAGGCGTTATCCCAGAAAATCCGGAAATCCTTTGCAGCAGGCTTCAGAGAAGCAAAGCGGCGCACGGTTTCATCGGAATAAGTAATGCCGGTGGGGTTGGAATATTTGGGAATGCACCAGATTCCCTTGACAGTGGGATCATTGTTCACCAGTTCCTCCACCATATCCATATCAGGGCCGGTGGAAGTCATGGGAATGGTAATCATTTCCACACCGAAGTACTGGGTGATACCAAAGTGACGGTCATAACCGGGAGCCGGGCACAGGAACTTTACCTTCTCCTGACGGCTCCAGGGCTCGCAGCCTGCAAAGCCGTGGGTCATGGCACAGGAAATGGTATCGAACATCATATTCAGGCTGGAGTTGCCTCCCACAATGACCTGCTCAGCGGGCATACAGAGCAGCTGACCAAACAGCGCCTGCATCTCCGGAAGGCCGTCGGCCATGCCGTAGTTGCGGCAATCTTCTCCGGTGGAAGCCATCAGATTTGCGGTAGAACTGAGGACATCCAGCATGGGCATGGAAAGATCCAGCTGATCCATGCCGGGCTTGCCTCTGGCCATATTCAGCTTCAGGTCCATTGCCTGAAATTCATCGTATTTTGCCTGCAATTCCTGATGCAGGGCGCTGAGTTCGTTCTTGTTCATGGACTGGTATTCCACTCGAAGCATCTCCATTTCCTTTATAATGCATAGTGCCGGTAAACTACAAAAGATTTTACTATATTTCTCTCAAAAATGCAAGTTAAAAATCGAATTCCTGCAATTTTCGCACTTTCGCCTGTTCAGGACAGTTTCCCGTACGCTTTTCTGTATATCTCGTCAAGAGGTTTCCCGGTCCGTCGTGCCAGTGCTGCGGCGCTTTCATATTCCACATACGCCTTTCGGATTTCTCCATATTCACAGATTTTCACCTGTACAGGACCGTATTCCGTCACAACTTCTCCAAAAGAACGGGCCATGACCCGTCTTTCCCGGGTGCTGCGGCGCAGCCCTACCGCAGTGGTTTCCCGGAAAATCACTTTTGTCAGCGCTTCCTCTTCCGCTTCCCGACAGAGGACTGTCAGACCGTAGGCAGGCCGTCCTTTCTTCATGAACAGCGGAAAAAATGACACATCCAGCGCTCCGGCTTGCATCAGCTGTTCCCGGCAATAGGCCAGCTGTTCCCCGGTGCAGTCGTCAATGCTGGTTTCCAGCACACAGACCGTATCCGTCAGTTCATCCGTTTTTTTTTACCCGATGCAATCAGCATGACCCGCAGCACATTGGCGTGGTCAAAATTCTTTTTGCCCGCGCCCAGACCGATTTTTCTAACGGTAAAGGAATCAGGCAGCTGTTCCCCGCTGCTCAGCGCCGCCAGAATTGCCGCACCGGTAGGGGTCACCATTTCACCCTGTACACTAGTAATTTTCAGGGAAAGCCCCGCTTCCCGCACCAGTTCCAGCGTCGCCGGAGCCGGAACCGGAACCAGACCGTGCTGGCACTTAACCCAGCCGGTTCCCTCAAACACCGGGGAAGCGATGATGGTATCAATGTCCAGATCGTCCAAACACACACAGGCCGCTACAATGTCCACAATGGAGTCCACTGCGCCCACTTCGTGAAAATGGACTTCTTCGGGCGCTTTCCCGTGAACTTTTCCCTCTGCTTTTGCCAGCACAGTGAATACCTGTTTTGCCATTTCCTTTGCCCGGGGAGAAACTTCCGCCGCACCGTCAATCATGGGCAAAATTTCCTTCAGTCCCCGATGCACATGACCCTCTCCATGAGTATGCCCGTGAACATGAGGGTGTGCATGGTCATGGTTATGATCGTGATCGTGGTCATGATGATGGTGATGTCCTTCCTCATGATGGTGTTCGTGGGAATGCTCTTCCTCGTGGTGATGGTGGTGGTGTTCCTCCTCGTGATGATGTTCCAGAATCACATCGAAATCCGCTGCTTCCACCCCATTTTTATTTGCGCGGCCAATCTGAACGGAATAGCCGTCCAGATGCAGGCTGGCAAGGGCCTTTTGCAGCTTGTCCGGGTCTGCGCCCAAATCCAGCAGGGCGGCGACGGTCATGTCGCCGCTGATGCCGGAATAACACTCAAAATATGCGGTCTTTCCCATGGAAATCCATCCTTTCACTTTACAGACTGACGGTTGATTTGAGCCGCCATATAGCCGCCGCCAAAGCCGTTATCGATATTCACCACGGCGATTCCGGTGGCGCAGGAGTTAATCATGGTCAGCAATGCAGACAGCCCTCCAAAATTGGCGCCATATCCCACGCTGGTGGGAACGGCAATCACCGGGCGGTCCAGCTGTCCTGCCAACACCGAAGCCAGCGCCCCTTCCATACCGGCCACCGCCACAATGGCCGTGGCCCGCCGGATTTCCGGCAAAGCGGAGATCATCCGGTGCAGGCCGGACACTCCGATATCAAAGACCCGCTCCACCTTTGCGCCGCACATTTCTGCTGTAACAGCAGCCTCCTCTGCCACTGGGATGTCCGCTGTACCGCCGGTACAAACAGCCACCAGTCCGGTGCGCTCTTCTTCCGGCTTCATTCCGGCGGTAATGGCCCGGGCCGCTTCGTGAAACACAGCGCAGGGCACTTTTTCCCGAACTGCCTCATACTGCTCCCGGCTGGCACGGGTAGCCAGCACCAGCCCACTGCGCTGATAAAGCTTTTCAAAAATAGCGGCTGTGTGCTCCACTGTCTTTCCCTGACTGAAAATCACTTCCGGAAAGCCGGTGCGCAGTTCCCGGTGGTGATCCAGCCGGGCATATCCCAGATTTTCATAGGGCAGAGTTTTCAGCTGCTCCATGGCCTGTTCAATGGAAACCGAACCGTCCCGGACGGCTTCCAGCAACTCTTTTGTTTTCAAAACCGGCTCCTCCTCTGCTGTCAGCGTTTCAATGCTTCATCCATACTTCCGGAGCGGAACCCCTGCAAATCCAGCGTCACATACAGGATTCCCAGAACTTTCAGCTCCGCCGTGATTTCTTCTGCCTGCTCCAAAAATTGGGAGAACTCCCCTTTCGGGATTTCCACCCGGGCCAAATTGCCGTGAATTCGCACCCGGTTGACAGGGAATCCCTTCTGTTTCAGAAGCGCTTCCCCCACCGCCGCCTGATGGAGCTTTTCCGGGGTGAGCCTGTCGCCATAAGGCAGACGGGTGGCCATACAAGGGCTGGAAGGCTTGCTGCTGACCCGCAGGCCATACTCCGCCGCCAGCCTCCGCACTTCCTCTTTGGTCAAACCGGCTTCCGCCAACGGGCTGTGAATGCCCAATTCTTTCAACGCCCGCAGACCCGGACGGTATTCCGACAAATCGTCATAATTGGTGCCATCCGCGGCGGCTTTCAGGCCGTTTTTCTCTGCAAAATCCAGCAGGCTTTCAAACAGCAGCTTTTTGCACCGATAGCACCGGTCCGGCGGGTTCTGCAAAATTTCCGGGTCGGAAAACTCGTCCACCCGCACAATTTCCAGCGGAACCCCCATCGCGTCCGCCTGTTGTCTGGCGTCCTCCTCATCTGCCGGCGGGTGCAAACGGGTCATAAACAAAACCGCGCGGAGGCTCCCCTTCGGGAGTTTTCGCTCCCTCCGAAGAACCTCCGCCGTTTGCAGGAGGACGGCACTGTCAACACCGCCGGAAAACGCCACGCAGAGCCCCCGCTCCAATAAACCGGACAGGGACTCTTTCAGGCGCTGTATCTTCTCCTGATATTCCATTTTTTAGAACTCCGCGCTGCCGGTGGTACGGGGGAACAGCAGAACGTCGCGGATGTTGGAAATACCGGTGAGGTACATGACCATCCGCTCAAAGCCCAGACCGAAACCGGCGTGCTGTGCGCCGCCGTAACGGCGAAGATCCAGATACCACCAGTAATCCTCTTCCTTGAGGCCCAGCTCGTGGAGACGCTGGGTCAGCAGATCCAGACGCTCTTCACGCTGGCTGCCGCCGATAATTTCGCCAATGCCGGGCACCAGCAGGTCCACAGCTGCCACGGTCTTGCCGTCGTCGTTCAGGCGCATATAGAATGCCTTGATCTCCTTGGGATAGTCGGTCACAAACACGGGCTTCTTGAAGATCTGCTCGGTCAGATACCGCTCGTGTTCGGTCTGGAGATCGCAGCCCCATTCTACTTTATATTCAAACTTGTCGTTGTTCTTTTCCAGAAGCTCCACAGCCTCGGTGTAGGTCACCCGGGCAAAATCGGAGTTTGCCACATGCTCCAGACGCTCAATCAGGCCCTTATCCACAAACTGGTTGAAGAAGGCGATATCCTGCGGGCAGGTCTCCATGACATACTTGATGATGTACTGAATCATGTCCTTGGCCAGATCCATGTCGTCGTTCAGGTCGGCAAAGGCAATTTCCGGCTCGATCATCCAGAACTCGGCAGCATGGCGGGGAGTATAGGATTTTTCTGCACGGAAGGTGGGGCCAAAGGTGTAGATTTTACCGAAAGCCATGGCCATGCACTCGCCTTCCAGCTGACCGGAAACGGTCAGAGAGGTGGGCTTGCCGAAAAAGTCCTGGCTGAAATCAATGGTGCCGTCCTCGTTGCGGGGCGGGTTCTCGGGGTCAAGGGTAGTCACCCGGAACATCTCGCCAGCACCTTCGCAGTCGCTGCCGGTAATCAGGGGCGTGTGAACATAGACAAATCCGCGCTCGTTAAAGAACTTGTGGATTGCATAAGCCGCTGCAGAGCGCACCCGGAAAGCTGCGCTGAACAGGTTGGTACGGGGACGCAGGTGAGCAATGGTACGCAGATAGTCCACGGTGTGGCGCTTCTTCTGCAGGGGGTAATCGGGGGTGGAAGGACCTTCCACGGTGATTTCCGCCGCGTGGATCTCAAAGGGCTGCTTGGCTTCAGGGGTCAGCAGCAGTTCGCCGGTCACGCACAGGGCGGCGCCAACGTTCTGCTTTGCGATCTCCTTGAAATTATTGATTTTATCTGCTTCGAAAACGATCTGAACTCCCTTGAAGCTGCTGCCGTCATTCAAATCGATAAATCCCAGATTCTTGGAATCGCGGATGGTTCTGGCCCAACCGCAAACAGTGATGGTCTTTCCGCTGTAGGCCGCCGCATCATGATGCAGGGCGGCAATCTCTGTGCGTTCCATGGTTGTGATTCACTCCTATTATAATCTCTGTGCGGCTTTTCCCGCACACGACCCAAAGGGTCCGCTTTCTATATATTATCGCAACTGTTCGTATCTTGCAAGTTTTTTCTTCCGCATACAGTCCCGTCTTGCTGATTTTTTCCAAAGAAGAATGATAAAAGTACAAATTCAGGTTTTCTCCACTTGCTTTCGGCAATTTGTTAATAAAATTCGCGTTTTTTGAAAACAAATCCTCCTGATTGGAAAAAAGCTTGCAAATCAGATTGCACTTTTCCGCAAAAAACGGTACAATAACAAAAACGACTACTTTTTGAAATCAAGTATCGGAGGATGCATTCATGGCTGATTATACCGGTATCAAATGCCCTGTCTGTGACAAACCGTTCCAGCAGGGCGATGATATTGTTGTCTGTCCTCAGTGCGGCGCTCCCTATCACCGGGAATGCTATCAGCAGGAGGGCAAATGTAAATTTGACGATCTTCACGCAGAGGGAAAAACCTGGCAGCCGCCGGCTTCTCCCGTCAACCCTGACACCAGCGCAGAAATCAAGGATCAGGAATGTCCCAATTGCGGCAAACTCAATGCCCACAGCGCCCTTTTCTGCGACCAGTGTGGTGCTTCTCTTTCCGGCAACCCAGCCCAACATCAAAATCAAAACCAGAATCCTTACGCCGGTTCTCAGAACCCCGGCAATCCCTTTCCAGGCGGCTCTCCGTTTCCCGGCGGCGGTATGGGCGGTGCTCCCATGCCCTTTGCGCTGGACTCCATGGGCGGCGTTGCTCCCACAGAACTGATTGACGATGTCCCTGCCGGTGAAATGGCAAAGCTGGTGCAGACCAACACCGCTTATTATCTCCCCGCTTTCCGGAACCTGAAAACCTATCGGAAAAACCGCTTCAATTTCTGTGCGTTTCTGTTTTCCGGCGGCTGGATGCTGTATCGCAAACAGTATAAATGGGGTTCTCTCATCACTGCATTGATGTTTGCCCTTTTTATCGGGTACACCTACATCAGTAACGTATGGACCGCTCCTTTGCTGCAGCAGCTGTATGTGGAGGTTGGCGCAGACCCCAATGCGGTAACCATCTCCAATCAGCAAGCCATGGCTGTTTTTGACCTGTTGAAACAGGACCCCCACGATATGCTGATATTCCTGGCCCCTATCGCCATTATGGGCGTGATGTTCGTGATTATGGTTTTGGTAGGACTGCGGGGCAACCGGATGTATATGAACCACTGTCTGAAAACCATTCATAAAATCCGTACCGAACAGCTGCCCGATGCTGAATACAATGTGCAGCTGCAAACCCAGGGAAATGTGAATATTCCGCTGTCCATCTGTCTGCTGATCTGCTATTTGATTGTCACCTGGATTCCCCGAATATTCTTATAAGCTCGCAGACGATACTATAAAAATTAAAAATCATAATTGAAACAGGAGGTCATGATTCATGCAGAAAGTCCGCAAGGCAGTCATTCCCGCTGCCGGTTTGGGAACCCGCGTTCTGCCGGCCACCAAATCCATGCCCAAGGAAATGCTCCCCATTGTGGATAAACCCGCAATTCAGTATATCGTAGAGGAAGCTGTCCGTTCGGGCATCACCGATATTCTCATTATCACCAACCGGGGAAAGGGACTAATTGAAGATCACTTTGACCGGGTTCCGGAGCTGGAAGCCCGCCTGAGCGGCAGCCCGGAAAAAGAGGCCATGCTCAAGGAAGTCATTGATATTTCCCACATGGCCAACATCTATTTTGTCCGTCAGAAGGAAACCCGCGGTCTGGGCCACGCTGTCAACTGTGCCCGTTCCTTCGTCAATGGTGAGCCTTTTGCCGTTCTTTATGGCGACGATGTTATTATCGGAGAGGACCCCGCCTGTGGCCAGCTGATCCGCGCTTATGAAGAGTTCGGCAAGGGTGTTCTCGGTGTAAAAGAAGTTTCTGCCGAAGCCATTACCAAATACAGCTCCCTGAAAGTTGACCCCATTCGGGACAATCTGTACACCTGCACCGATATGATAGAAAAACCCACCCCGGACAAAATCCTCTCCCTGTTTTCCATTCTGGGACGCTGTGTCCTGCCGCCGGAAATTTTTGATATTCTGGACCAGACACCGCCCGGAGCCGGCGGAGAAATCCAGCTGACCGACGCCATGTGTACACTGGCCCGACAGCAGGGAATGGTCGCGGTGGACTTTACCGGAACCCGGTATGATATGGGCAATAAGCTGGGCATTATGCAGGCCAGTGTGGAAGTTGCCCTGAACCATCCGCAAATCGGCGCTGATTTTCGGGCATATCTGAAAGAAATCGCCAAAACCCTGTAATTTTCAAAAGAAATGCTTGACCGGCAGCCGGCAGACTGATATAATAAGTCTGTTGACTGCCGGTTTTGGCAGTCTTGATCCTTGCCCCGGATACAAAGGGGCCTTATGTCCAAAAGGAGGTGCAACTAGCATGACAGAGATTATCAATTCCTACGAGACCGTATTCATCCTCTCCACCAAGCTGGGCGAGGAGGGCGCTGCTGCCGTTGTTGAAAAGTTCAAGAAGCTGATCAACAAGCACGGCACTGTGGAAAGCGTGGACGATTGGGGCAAGCGCCGTCTGGCCTACCCGATCCAGAAGCAGACCGAGGGTTACTACACCCTGATCAACTTCAAGAGCGCTCCCGCTTTCACCGCTGAACTGGACCGTGTGTTCAAGATTACGGACGGCGTTCTTCGTTCTCTCATCGTCAAGAAGGAAGTCAAGAACGAGAAGCCCGCTCAGGCGGCTGAAGAGAAGCCTGCCGACGCTGAATAAGCGCTGAAGGGAGTGCAAGGCTATGCTGAATGTTGCTGTTTTGATGGGACGCCTTGTAGCGGACCCGGAATTGCGCCATACCCCCAACGGGATTGCCGTTACCACTTTCACCATTGCGGTTGACCGCGGCTATGCGAAAGCAGGCGCCGAGCGTCAGGCCGATTTCATCGACATTGTTGCCTGGAGAGGGACTGCAGAATTTGTCTGCAAGTACTTCCGTAAAGGCCAGATGATCGCGGTGGAAGGTTCCATTCAGACCCGTACCTATAACGACAAGGACGGAAACAAGCGCAAGGCTTTTGAAATTCAGGCCAATAACGTAAGTTTCACCGAGTCCAAGCGGAGCTCTGAGGGCGGAAATTACGGCAGCGACAACAACTATGGCAGCAGCTACAATAACAACAGCTACTCCAAACCGGCAGCTGAACCGGCACCCGCTTACACCAGCGGCAGTACCGGTGACTTTGAAGAGATCCCCACGGCTGACGGTATGGAATCCGGCCTT
>CAJMOI010000037.1 GCA_905215105.1 uncultured bacterium | reverse complement strand
TATATCCCCTATGTAGACAGGCAGGTAAAAATTGGAAAACAGCCGGAGCTGCTGCTCTTCCAGAGGACAATAACACAGATCGCCCATGCTGGTGCTGGCCAGCAGCACCGGCTCTCCCGCCTGGGAATTGAGATAGCTCTGGCGGGGGGTTCCGGGAAAGTAAGGGGCGGGATAGAGCAGCGTCCGCAGGTATTGTCCGGTTTCCGGCAGATAGTCCAGCCGGGCCAGACAGTTTTTGCCGCCAAAGGGCTCCAGGATGACCTGTGCCCGGTATTCACCCGGCTCAAAGTAAGCGCTGCGGACCCAGCGGTTGCCGGAAAAGAGAGCTCGTCCGGTGAGGTTTCCGGCCCGGTCGTGAAGGAGCAGGGCGGTGCCCTGTTCGGTGGGCAGGCATTCTTCCAGCGTTCGGTGACCCCATCGGAGGGTCCATTTTATTTTTTCGCCGTGGATGCTGCCGTGATACCGGCAGGCAACACCGGCGGAAAACTCCTGTCCGGAGGTGCGGATGTGGCCGCCTTCAGTGTAAAAGCGGCGAAGCATATGGGCAAATGGACCGTGAAACCGGTCGGCGGTATCATAGGGAAGAAAGCATATGGAAAAGAAAACAGGCAGTGTGTTTTCCGAAAAGTTCATGGCGGTTTTCCTCCAATGAGAAAAATAGGCGCGGAATGCGCCGGAAACTCTGTATTATTATATCACAATCGGCTGGTAATAGGAAGTTTTTCAGTGGGGATGGCACAATTTTTCGAATTCACAAAAAATTCTCTTTTGCCCGCTGTGAGGGGATGATATAATTAAGAAAGCGCGCGAAAATGCGCATTCAAAAATTAAGATTGGAGCGTAAAGGAGAGAGATACAGGCATGAATCTGGAAAAGTTTATGGAGTGGCTGCTGGCATGGCTGGGCAGTATGGCTCCAAGAGTGCTGGGCGCAGTCATCGTAGTGGTGCTGGGACTGCTGTTGTCCAAGGCGCTGGTCAAGCTGCTGAAAAAAGCGCTGGAACGGGGAAAAGCGGAAGCCGGTGTCATTACCTTTGTGGGCTCTCTGGTGAACATTGCCCTCAAGGCACTGGTGGGCATTACGGCGGCGGCACAGCTGGGCTTTGATGTGACTTCGATTATTACGGCAATCGGCGCGTTGGGCGTGACCATCGGTCTGGCCCTGAAGGACAGTATGAGCAACGTGGCCAGCGGCGTGCAGATTCTCTTCAACCATATTTTCCGGGTGGGAGATTATCTGTCGGTGGAAGGCGTTGAAGGTACCGTGGACCGGATTGAAATTATGTATACCGCTCTGAGAACCTTTGACAACAAGGAAATCATTATTCCCAATTCCGAGCTGACGGCCAGCGTCATCACCAATTACACGGCCCAGACCACCCGGCGTCTGGATCTTTCCTATTCCGTTTCCTACAGCACGGATCTGGCCCAGGCGAGAGGCGTGCTGGAGAAACTGATTGACGGCAACGAAAAGGTCATTGATGAACCGGCTCCCCTGATTGCAGTGGGAGAGCACAAGGACAGCTGCATCATGGTGATCGCCAGAGTCTGGTGCAGGACCGACGACTATTGGCCCCTGTATTTTGAGATGCAGGAAGCAGTGAAAAACGCCTTTGACGAAGCGGGAATTGAAATTCCCTTCCCGCAGCTGGATGTACATACCAAGTCCTGATGGAATCAGGAACTGTTTTGGGAGGAACGCAAAAGATGGAAGTGCAATATCGCTGTCTGACTGCGGAAGGGCTGGACAACCTGCCCCAGGCCGCGGAAATCCGGCAGGAAGTGTTTGTAGAGGAACAGGGGTTCCACAACGAATTTGATGAGATTGACCCGAAAGCCGTGCATCTGCTGGTGCTGGAGGGAGAAACCCCGGTGGCCGCAGGGCGCACGTTTCCGGATGGGACGGGAAAGGTTTGGCATCTGGGACGGATCTGTGTTCGGAAGCCCTGGCGCGGCCGTCAGCTGGGCCGGCTGGTGATGGAAGAACTGGAAAAGGCAGCCCGGGAACGGGGAGCGGAAAAGCTGGTTCTTTCGGCACAGGTGCAGGCAAAGGGTTTTTACGAAAAGCTGGGCTATACCGCCCACGGGGAGGAATATCTGGACGAGTTCTGTCCCCATGTGGAGATGGAAAAAACAACATTGTAACTGTACTTTTCAAACAGCGCTGTGGTATAATAGCAGCGGTTTTATGGTAACCTGCGGTCTGCCCGGAAAGGGAGACGCAGTTTGAAATAGAGTAAAACAGGGGCTATCTGAAAAGTCGAAATCATAGACTTTTACGGCAATCAACGCCAGCTACTGCGTTGAAAATACTCGGAATCCACAAAGGATTCCTGCGTTTTTCGCCTTGTATCTGTCTGTTGCTTGCGAAAAATTCGTCGATTTCTTTATTTTCAGAAACGCCCTAATCATCCGAAACCTACAATCTGGAAAAGGAAGAATGCCATGATCTTCAGCAGTCTCTTGTTCATGTTCGTTTTTCTGCCGCTGGTGCTCATTGTCTATTATCTGGTGCCCCGGCAGTTCAGAAATCTGGTCCTGTTTGTGTTCAGTCTGGTGTTTTATGCCTGGGGCGAGCCGGTGTATATTCTCCTCATGCTGTTCACAGCCTTTATCGACTATTTCAACGGCGCCATGGTGGACAAATTCCGCCAGCGGCCCAAAATCGCGAAAGCCTTTGTCATTGAAAGCGTCATTGTGAACCTGTCCCTGCTGGGCTTTTTCAAGTACGCGGGACTGTTTACCTCCACCTTCAACTCTTTGACAGGACTTGGAATTCCGGTGCCGGAAGTGGCTTTGCCCATCGGTATTTCCTTCTACACCTTTGAATCCATGTCCTACACCATCGATATTTACCGGGACCGTGCACCCCGTCAGCACAGCATCATCAACTACGGCGCGTATGTGTCCTTCTTCCCCCATCTGGTGGCAGGCCCCATCGTCCGTTATGAGGACATGGCCCTGCAGCTGACCAACCGGAAGGAAAGCCTGCAAAAGTTCACCGCAGGCGCACAGCGCTTCCTGGTGGGTCTGTTCAAGAAAGTCATCATTGCCAACAACGTGGCGGCGCTGGCCGACAAGGTGGAATATCTGGGCTCTCCCTCTACCCTGACAGCCTGGATGGGCATTCTGGCCTTCACCTTCCAGATTTACTTCGACTTCTCCGGCTATTCCGATATGGCTATCGGCCTTGCGAAAATGTTCGGCTATGAAATCCCCGAAAACTTCCGGCTGCCCTATGTTTCTCACAGTGTCCGGGAATTCTGGCAGCGCTGGCACATCACCCTCGGCACCTGGTTCAAGGAATATGTGTACTTCCCTCTGGGCGGAAGCCGGGGCGGTACCCTGATGACCGTGCGGAATATGGCTATTGTATGGCTGCTCACCGGTATCTGGCACGGCGCAAGCTGGAACTATGCGCTGTGGGGCATTTATTTCGGCGTGCTGATTATCTGCGAAAAGCTGTTCTTTGGAAAATGGCTGGAAAAGATTCCGAAATTCTTCTCCTGGCTCTACAGCTTTGTGGCGGTGGTCATCGGCTGGGTATTCTTCTCCTATGAGGACATCATGCAGGCCTTCCAGATGCTGGGCGCCATGTTCGGAATCGGCACTGTGCCGGTGGACAATCAGGGTCTGTACTGTCTGGTGACCTTTGGCCCCACATTGGTGATTGCGGCACTGTGCAGCTCTCCTCTGGCAGGAAAGCTCACCGAAAAGATGCGCACCGGCAACACGCTGAGCAAAGTCGTGTGGACAGTGGGTTATTGTGCACTGCTGGTGGTATCCGTGTGCTTCCTGGTGGACAATTCCTACAACCCGTTCCTGTATTTCCAGTTCTGAGAGGAGGAAACAACCCGTGAAAGACAAGCTGAAAAATATTCTGAAAACCTGCGGCTGGGAACGCTGTATTGTGGCGGTATTTCTGGTGCTGGTCATGGCGGTGGGTTCTGTTTCCCTCATCGTATTGCCCAAGGAGGACTTTTCTCCCGATGAAAACCGGATGCTGGAAGAGTTCCCCACCATCAGCGGTGAAAGCCTCATTGACAGCAGCTTTATGACCGGCGTGGAGAACTTTGTTTCCGACCACTTTATGCTCCGCCGGGACTTTATCGCCCTGCACACCCAGATCATGCTGGCCAGCGGCAAAAAGGATCTTGCCTCCAATTATGGCACGGTTCCGGCTGAAGGCGGCGTGTATTTCGGAAAGAATGACCACATCTATGAAGTGCTGCTTCCTCCGGACCGCACCACGGTGTTTGAGGACAACATCACTTCCATTACCGGATTCAGTAAAAATGCGGGACTGCCTTTGACCATTCTGGCGGTGCCCTCCGGCGCACAGGAACAGGCGGACAATCTGCCGGCTTTTGCACCGGAATATGACCAGCGGGAAGCGCTGGCGGCTATTGAGGAAAAGGCTGACGCCAATACCACGGTGGTGGATACCTTCGACGCCCTTTCGCTGAAAAACGGCGATTATTATTACAAGACGGACCACCACTGGAATCTGGAAGGCGCGTTTGTGGGCTATACGGAAATGGCAAAGGCCATGGGCTTCACACCGGTTTCCCGGGATCAGTATGAGTTTGAAAAGGTATCGGACAGCTTTTACGGCACCCTGTATTCCAAGGCCATTTACTGGGGCCAGAAGCCGGACGGCTTTTATCTGCCCCGGTATAAAGGGGAGAATACCCTGACCCAGCAGACCGGAGAATCCGTTCGGGATGACCTGTTCTGGACGGAATATCTGGAGGAAAAGGACAAGTACTCTACGTTCCTGGGCGGCAACCACAGTGTGGATGTGATCCGCAACAGTGCCGTCAAAGAAGGAAAGCTGCTGCTCATTAAAGACTCCTATGCAAACTGTATGATTCCTTTCCTGGCACAGCATTTCGCTGAAATCCATGTGGTGGATCTGCGGTATTTCAACCAGGATATCTATCAGTACATTGAGGACAATGGGATTACCCAGTTGGCAGCGGTTTACAGTATCAAGCAGCTGTGCGATACGGATGTAGCCAGTAAACTTTTGAAATGATTTTTAGCCGTCGCTGCACAGAATCTTGTGTGGCGGCGGCTTTTGTGCTATGATGCAGAAAAAAGGGGAAAGAGGGCAGCTTTCTATGAAACAGCAGAAAAGTGTAGAGAACCGAAAAGAGAAAGTTTTCATTGCATCTGCGGCAGTGATCAGCATTTTTGCGGCGGCACTTCTGGCTGGGCGCTGTGTGATGGATGCAATCGAGCTGATGGAGTTTCTGGGTCTGTTACTCACGCTGGTTTATGCGGCGTTCTGTATAACAGCAGCGGTATTTCTCAGTGTATTGTTTCATGAGCTTGGACACCTGGTATTTGGACTTCTCACAGGATATGAATTGCTGATTTTCCGGTTGTGGAACTGGATGCTGGTGCGCGTCAAGGGAAAGATGCAGTATCAGAAGTATTATCTGGCAGGAACGGCGGGACAGTGTACCATGTCTCCGCCCAAAGGAATCTGGGAAGGGATGCCGACTGCGCTGTACAATATGGGCGGTGTGCTGGGAAATCTGGTGCTTTTTCTCCTCACACTGCTGGGAGTCGTGCTGATTCCGGCGGCGTGGATTCGGATGTTTTTGGGCACCATTGCGCTGGCGTCTTTATGGCTGGCAGTGGAAAACGGAATTCCGGTCCGTTTGGGGGATTCGGACAACGATGGCTGTCACCAGCGCACGCTGAACCAATTTCCCAAGGAGGCCACAAGAGCTTTCCGCATTCAGCTGAAGGTCATGCAGTGTATGTCCTATGGAGTACGGCTGAAGGATTTGCCGGATGAATGGTTTGAGCGGCAGGAAGGTATGCCGTTGAGCAGTGATTTATTTGGACTGATTGAGCTGCTGGCGTGCAATCGGGAAATGGAGCGGGGAGAGCTGAAAAAGGCAGAGGATCGACTGGACGCACTTGAAAAGGCCGAAGGGCTGTCCCCTTTGCTGCGGTATCTGACGCTGGTGGACCTGGCCAGCTGCCGGATGCTGCTGGGAGAACCCATTGAAGATTTGGACGACAGATTGGGAAAAGGCGGCAGGAAGTTCCTGAAAAATCGGGACAAGGTGCTTTCTGTGCAGAGAATGTCCTATATGATCGCCATGTTTTATGAGGACAATCAGGCCAAAGGAGCGAAAATCTGGCTGGAGTTTGAAATGGTAGCCAGATGGCAGCCCTTTGACCCTCAGGTGCTGATGGACCGGGAACTGATTGAAACGGCTTGGGAACAGTATCGGAAAATGAAGGGCATACAGAAGGGATAAAAAATTACACATTTCCTGTAACGAAAGGTGCCTGACTGCGTCTTATTGATGGAAGGGCGGTGAGGAGATGGACTTTGAAGAGCTATACCAGCAATACTATCGTCAGGTGTATGGGTATGCCATGACATTGTGCCGGAATCCTCACGATGCCCGCGACATCACAGACGAAACGTTTTTCAAGGCCTTTGGCGGGTATCACCGGTTTCGGGGAGACTGTTCCCCGGGCGTATGGCTGTGCCAGATTGCGAAAAATCTTTTTCTCAGTCGATGCCGGAAAAAATCTTTGGACTGTGAAGCGGGTCCAGAACCCTTTGAGGATGTGCTGGCGGAAAAGCTGGAAGACCGGGAAGAGGCCATGGAGATTCACAGACATCTCCACATGCTGAAGGAACCCTATAAAGAGGTGTTTATGCTGCGGGTTTTCGGGGAACTGTCCTTTGGGCAGATTGGTGGAATCTTCGGAAAAACCGACAGCTGGGCCCGGGTGACGTTTTTTCGGGCAAAAACGGAACTTTTGAGACAAATGGGGAGGTGATGGCAGTGGAACGGCTGGAATGCGGAATCATTCGGGACTTGCTGCCTTTGTATCTGGATGAGGTTTGCAGTCCGGAAAGCCGCCGGGCGGTGGAAGCACATCTTTCGGACTGCCCGGATTGTCGGCTGGAATGGGAAAGAATGAAGCGCGGGACACATCTGCATATGGATGGGGAGGCGGAAAAAATGACGGAGTTTCAGGATTTTATCAGCGGACAGAGACGGGATTCCTGGAAAAGGGGATTGTCGGCCGGAATTCTGTCGGCGGGGATTCTGGTGTTGGCGGCCTTTTATCTGCTTCCGTTGCTCATCGTGGATACCGGAAGCGGGATGATCATTCTGCTGCTGGCGGTGCCGGCCTTCTGCTTTGCGGCAGGTGTGATTTTTGGTTTGCTGGCCGGATTCCGGTGGTATTTTCCCGTCGCGCTGGGGCTGCTGTTTCTCCCGGCGGTCTGTCTGTTTATGAATTCCTCTGCACTGGTCTATGTTCCGGTTTATGCAGTTATCGGAGCAGTGGGAGAGGGGCTTGGGTGGCTGATACGCCATCTGGGCAGAAGAAATCGGAAATAAACCGGTCACACCGGTCGCTTTGTTTCTTTGAACTTCAAAGTATGGGAGTATCGTGAAAAAGCAGGGGAAAATCTGTGATGATTCCGTGATTTTTGCCAAACGACTCCTTGACAATCAGGGGATTTTTGATACAATAAAATAGACGAACAAGAAAGGCATTGCCCGGGATAATCGTATGGGCAGTGCCTTTTTCTATTTTTTCAGGAAGGGTGAGCGTCTGCTCCCATGCCGAAGGGAGGCCTGTGGAATGAAAATCTTTGAAGGGATTGCCGCGTCGGAAGGATATGCACTGGGAAAACTGTTTCTCAATCTGAAACGGGATGCCATGACGGTTCCCGAAAAAGCGCGGGACCCTCAGTGGGAGATCAGCCGGTTTTTGCAGGCCAGAGAACGGGCGGCCAGTGAAATCAGTTCCATTTATCACCGGGCGCTGGTACAGGTGGGGGAGCATCATTCCGATATCTTTAAAATTCATCTGGCCCTTTTGCAGGATCAGGATTTATTTCTGACGGTTCGGGGATTGATTGAACAGAAAGGCATTACAGCGGAAACGGCGGTGCAGGAAGCCGGGCAGATGTTCCACCGAATGTTTGAGGAGATGGACGACGACTATCTGGCAGCCCGGGGCGCGGATGTGCTGGATATTACAACGCGGGTTCTGTTTTATCTGAAAGAAGAACAGGAGGGCAAACAGGCACCCTGGCTTCCTGTGGATGCAGAAGGGGTCATGGCGGCGGATGAAATCATGCCCAGCCAGATTGTCCAGATCGATTCCAGCCGGATTGTGGGTTTGATTACCCGTTCCGGTTCCCGCACGTCCCATTCCGCCATTCTGGCCCGTTCCATGCGGATTCCGGCCATTACCGGAATGGGGGAGAATTTTGCCCAGCTTCGGGACGGGAGCATGGTGATTCTCGACGGCTTTACCGGGCGATTGATTCAGGACCCGGATGAGGAAACGCTGAAGCGCTATCAGGATATGGCGGAACAGTATGAACGCCGTCAGAAAGAGCTGGAAGCCTATAAGGGAATGAAGGCGGTGACGCTGGACGGCACAGTGATTGAACTGGCCGCCAATATCAGCCACCCCAATGATATGGACGAAGTGCTGGATGCAGGGGCGGACGGAATCGGTCTGTTCCGCACCGAGTATCTGTTTATGTGCTGGGGAAGAGTGCCCACGGAGCAGGAACAGTTTTCCGTATACCGGATGGTATTGGAACAGATGCGGGACAAGCGGGTGGTCATCCGCACACTGGATATGGGGGCGGAAAAACAGCTGCCCTATCTGAAAATGGAGCGGGAGGACAACCCGGTGATGGGAAGACGCTCCATCCGCTACTGTCTGTCCAGTCAGTCTCTGTTCCGGTCACAGCTGCGGGCGCTGCTTCGTGCGGCGAAATTCGGAAAGCTGGCGATTTTGATTCCCATGGTGGTTTCCGTGGAGGAAATTCTGGCGGTGCGGAGAATGCTGTCGGAATGTGCGGAAGAACTGGAACAGGAAGGCGTGCCCTACGGAAAGAATTATGAGCTGGGCGTGATGATTGAAACGCCTTCGGCGTGCATGATCAGCGACCTGTTGGTGCCTCATGTGGACTTTTTCAGCCTTGGCACCAATGATCTGAGCCAGTTTGTCATGGCGGCGGATCGGGACAACCCTCATGTGGCGGCATTGTGTGATCCGCACCATCCCGCCATGCGCAGAATGATGGAAATGGCCATTAAAAACGGTGTTCGGGCTGGACTGCGGGTCTCTGTGTGCGGAGAAGCGGCGGCGGACCCCACCATGACAAGATTTTTCCTGGCAGCAGGTGTGCGGGAACTGTCGGTAACATCGGCTTCCCTCATGGAGATACGCCACGAGATTCAGTCCATTCGGCTGCGGTGACGGTGAGGGGAATTTAGGGGCTATCTGAAAAAATCATCCCGTCATCATGGGCTGTTCACATTTATTGGATACAATCATTGGGAGATTGCAGCGAGGAGGAACGGGAATGATACGCCTGTTGGTGGTGGACGATGAAGCGAAAATCAGATTGCTGATTCGAAAATATGCGGAATTTGAGGGCAACGAGGTCACGGAAGCGGAAAACGGCATGGAAGCCGTACAGCTTTGCCGGGAAAAGCCCGACCGCTTTGATTTGATTATTATGGATGTGATGATGCCGGAGCTGGACGGCTTTTCGGCAGTGGCGGAAATCCGGAAGGTGTGCCGCACACCGGTGCTGATGCTTTCGGCCCGGGGCGAAGAGTACGACAAAATTCACGGGTTCGAGTTGGGCGTGGACGACTATGTGGTGAAGCCCTTTTCCCCCAAAGAGCTGATGATGCGAATTAATGCCATTATGAAGCGGGTGCGTCCCAATCAGGATGAGGGGCGGAAAGTCCTTCGGGTGGAAGGGCTGGTCATTGATTTTACCGGCCGTACCGTGGAAGTGGACGGCAGACGGGTGGATCTTTCCCCAAAGGAATACGACCTGCTGTTCTATATGGCTTCCAACAAAAATATTGCCCTGACCCGGGAAGTGCTGATTACCAATGTGTGGGGCTATGATTTTTATGGGGATGACCGGACACTGGATACCCATATCAAGCTGCTGCGGAAAAGTTTGGGGCCTTACAGCAAATTGATTGTAACCCTGAGAGGGGTGGGCTATCGTTTTGAAGTATCCTGAATTTGTCCAGCAGAAGCCCCGGCAGAAAATGGGCATCCGGTGGGGAATTTTTGCCGGATTTGCGGTTTTTACTCTGGTCATCATTGTGCTGCTGTGGGTGTTTCAGATTACTTTGCTGGAGAGCTTTTACCGCTCGACCAAAATTGATGAAATCCGTTCTACCGGAGATACCATTGTTTCTCAGATGCAGAACGAAAATATGAATCTCTTCCGGATGGAGGAAGTGATTACCAACGCGGCACAGGAAAAGCAGATGAGCATTCTCCTTTCCGATGAGCGGGGACAGTGGACGATTCTGAAAAAATCCTCCCCCACATCCTTTCTGGATCGGCTGACCTGGGGGGAACTGGCGCAGATTTATATGCAGACGGAATCCATGGGCGGCCGGTATCTCTACAGCCGGAATGACAGTGACGGGCAGCCGGAAAACATGATTTACGTCATGACGTTTCAGGAAAAGGGCGGCAAGAACCGTCTGCTGATTCTGGATACCAGCATCATTCCGGTGGAGTCCACCGTGGATACTCTGAAAATCCAGCTGGGGTACCTGACCATCATTATGCTGCTGCTGGGCTTTGTGCTGGCATGGGTGATTGCCCGGAAAATTTCCGCGCCCATCCGTCAGATCAATGAATCAGCCAAAACGCTGGCTTCCGGGGAATATGACATTCCCTTCCAGGGCGGCGGGTTCCGGGAAATTTCCGAGCTCAACGGTACCTTGCGGTATGCGGCAGGAGAGCTTTCCAAAGTGGACCAGCTGCGCCGGGATCTGATTGCCAATGTTTCCCACGATCTGCGCACGCCGCTGACCATGATTGCCGGATACAGCGAGGTCATGCGGGATATTCCCGGAGAAAACACGCCGGAAAATGTGCAGATTATTATTGACGAGACCAACCGGCTGACAACGCTGGTGAACGATATGCTGGACTTGTCCAAATTGCAGGCCGGCGCCATTCCGCTGAAACGTTCCGTATTCAATCTGACAGAGAGCATTCGCGAAATTATGACCCGGTATGACAAGCTGGCGGATTTCCACTTTGTGTTTGAAGCCGGTGAAGAAATCTATGTCAACGCGGATGAGCTGAAAATCAGTCAGGTCGTGTATAATCTGGTGAACAATGCCATCAACTACACCGGTTCCGACAAAACTGTGCGCGTGCGCCAGCGGGTGCAGGGAAATGTGGTCCGGGTAGAAGTCATTGACAGCGGCGAGGGCATCGAACCGGATAAACTGAAGGACATCTGGGAACGCTATTATAAAGTGGATAAGTCCCACAAGCGGGCACAGGTGGGGTCCGGTCTGGGCCTTTCCATTGTCAAGTCCATTCTGGAGCTTCACGGCGGACGCTATGGCGTACAGAGTGAAGTGGGCAAAGGAAGTATTTTCTGGTTTCAGCTGGAACGGGTGACTGAAGATGGGGAAAAAATTCCCCCGGAAAAGAAAGCTTCGGAAGGGGCTTCCCGCCGGCAAAACACTTGACAGGGAAAGCTTTGGGGCATATTATTTAGAATAGCGCACAGGCGGCGGGCAGGTGTGTCCGCCGCTTTTGATTTTTCGACAGGATGAAAGGACTGAAATCCATGAGTGAATGTAATCACGATTGCAGCAACTGCCAGCAGGGCGACTGCGCTTCCCGCAATGCGCCCCAGAGCTTTCTGGCAGAACCCAATCCCCTGAGCAGCGTGAAAAAAGTAATCGGCGTTGTCAGCGGCAAGGGCGGCGTGGGTAAATCCCTCATTACTTCCATGATGGCCGTACTGCTGAACCGCCGCGGCTATCACACCGCCATTCTGGATGCCGATGTGACCGGCCCCTCCATTCCCAAGTGCTTTGGTGTGAAACAGCAGGTGCTGGGCACCGAGCAGGGCATTATTCCCGCTACCACCAAAACCGGTATTGATATGATTTCCGTGAACCTGCTGCTGGAAGACGAAAGTGCTCCGGTGGTATGGCGCGGTCCGGTGATCGCCGGAACCGTCAAGCAGTTCTGGACCGACGTGATCTGGAAAGATGTGGATTATATGTTTGTGGACATGCCTCCCGGAACCGGTGACGTGCCCCTGACTGTATTCCAGTCTCTGCCTCTGGATGGAATTATTATTGTGACTTCTCCTCAGGAGCTGGTGTCCATGATCGTTTCCAAGGCCGTGGCCATGGCGCAGATGATGGATATTCCGGTGCTGGGTCTGGTGGAAAACATGAGCTATGTGGAATGTCCCGACTGCGGCAAGAAAATTCATCTGTATGGAGAGAGCCATGTGGACGAGGTAGCCGCCAAGTATCACATCCCCGTTCTGGGCAAGATGCCCATTGACCCGGCCATTGCGCTGAACTGCGACAAGGGTCTGGTGGAACTGGTGGAAGCTCCGTGGCTGGATATGGCTGCCGATGCAGTGGAAGCCGCAGCGCCCAAGCGCGGAAGAGTTGAATAAGAGTTTTCATTAACAGGAAAAGCTCCCGGAACGTGATTCCGGGAGCTTTTTTGTTGTGACTTATTCGGAAAACAGCTTTTGCAGCATGGCGGGAATTTCCGACAGGGAAGCACAGGCCCCGTCGGCCTCATTGGGGCATTCCCGATGCACCAGGATGGTTTTCATGCCGGCGGCCTGTCCGCCTTTGATGTCTGCTTTTGGGTTATCCCCAATCATCACCGCAGTTTGTGGAAAACCTGCCGCTTCCCGGGCAATACGGAACAGCTCCGGGTGTGGTTTTTCTTTTCCCACCAAACCGGAAACGATCATGCCGTCCAGATAAGGAGAAAGGCCGAGCTTTTCCACCATGGCGGGAAGCTCCGGATAATTATTGGAGAGCAGGTGGTTTTTCCAGCCCTGTTTCCGGCACTCTTCCAGCACGGAAAGGGTGTCCGGATACAGGTGATAAAAATGAGGTGTCAGGATGTACTTCCGAACGGAGCGGGAAACGCGAACGGCGGATTCTTCCGGCAGACCGAAAGAACGGGCGACACCGTAAAAGTGCTTTTCCATAAAAGCCCACCAGCGTTCCGGCGTGGAAAGGGCGGAAGAGTCCAGATCGGGTAAGTCCCAGGGGTAGCCCTTCTGCATATGGGGACGGACTTCTTCCAGCGTGATGTCCTCTCCGGCGGGTTCGTCGGTGAGAGCACGCCACATGGAGCTGCTCCATAAATGATGGCAGTATACCAGCGTGCCGTCGAAATCCCAGAAAAGTACTTTATTCTCCATAGAGTTTCCTCAAATCCTGTAAATCGTAGGGAGTCTGCTGGTACACATAATAGTTGAGCCAGTTGGACAGCAGCAGGTGACCGTTGCTTCGCCAGGTGAAGGGCGGGGTTTCGCTGGGGTCGTCATTGGGGAAGTAGTTATAGGGGACTTTGGGAGCCAGTCCTTTGTTCACATCCCGGAAGTATTCCTTGGCCAGGGTGTCCCGGTCGTATTCGGCGTGACCGGTCACAAAGAACTGTCTTCCGTCTTTTGCCGCAATAATATGGAGGCCGGCACGGCGGGAGATGGAGAGCACCAACAGCTCGGGGTGCTTTTCAATGTCTTCCCGGCGGACTTCGGTATAGCGGGAGTGGGGAGCGTAGTAGTTGTCGTCAAACCCTCTCATTAAAGGATGATAGGGAGCCAGTACCCGGTGATTGTAAATGCCGCTGAGTTTTTCGGGAAGCATATACTTTTGAATTCCATAATGATAGTAGAGCCCGGCCTGTGCGCCCCAGCAGATATGCAGGGTGGAATAGACATTGGTTTTCGTCCATGCCATAATGCGGCACATCTCTTCCCAGTAGTCTACTTCCTCGAACTCCATTTTTTCCACCGGCGCGCCGGTGATAATCATTCCGTCAAAGACTTCATCTTTTAAGTCATCAAAAGTTTTATAAAAGGTATTTAAATGAACGGAAGAGGTGTGCTTGGAAACATGGGTCGCCATGAGCATCAACTCTACATCTACCTGGAGAGGCGTGTTGCTTAAAAGTCGAAGCAGTTGGGTTTCGGTTTCGATTTTAGTGGGCATCAAATTCAGGATTACAATCTTCAGCGGCCGGATATCCTGCTGCATGGCACGTTCATGGGTCATGACAAAGATATTTTCGGACTCCAATACTTCAATGGCAGGCAGGGATGCCTGGATACGAATAGGCATGGGATTCCCTCCTTTATGGTTTCTATATAATAGGATCGTTAGAATGTTCTCAGTATAGCAAAAAACCAAAACAGGGGCAAGTAGCTATGGAGGATGGACAAATGCAGGGGTTGTCCACCGGGTGTAAACAGATGTGGATAAATTGTGAAGAAAACCGACAGATCTTACAAACCGAGGAAAAAGGCGAAAAAAAGCGAAAAAAGGCGTTGAC
>CAJMOI010000036.1 GCA_905215105.1 uncultured bacterium | reverse complement strand
TGGCGTGCTTCTTGGGCAGACGGCTGACGCGCTTGCCGGTGAGCATGTCCAGGTTGGCAACCACCTTGCCGCGGGTCTCGGACGGCTCGATGATATCCTCGATAAAGCCGTCGGCAGCCGCCTTGAAGGGGGTGCATTCGGTCTCAGCATACTCCTTGATGAGCTTCTTCCGGTCTTCCACCGGGTTTTCGGAACCGGCCAGACGGTCGTTCCATGCGAACATGGCGCCGGTCTCGGGAGCCAGCGGGGAAACCACTGCGCAGGGCCATGCCAGGGAAACATCGGCGTTGGCACCGCGGCCTGCCACTGCGATATAAACAGCGCCGTATGCGCTGCCGGTAATCACGGCAACCTTTGCGCAGGTTGCTTCGGAATAAGCGTTGGAGAGCTTCGCGGCCTCACGGACGGAAGCAAACCTGGTGGCGTTGACAACGCTGACCACCGGAATGGCGAAAGCGTCGCACATGCGCACAAAGCGGGCAGCCTTTGCGCAGGAGTCGGCGTCGATTTCCTTCTCATAGCCAACCAGACCCACGGTTGCGCCGGAAACCTGTGCCAGACCAGCCACGGTATTCTCGCCGAAGCCCTTCTGCAGCTCGATGAAGCTGGCATCGTCAGCCACAGCAGCGATCACGTCGGCAACGGAAGAAGAGCAGCTCAGAGCGGCTGCGGTGTTCTCGCCGAACATATCGGTGATGGGAGCACCGGAGAGATTGTTGGAGGGGAGCGCGGTAATCAGTGCGCGAACGGTGCTGATGGCCTCCTCTTCATTCTGGGCAGCCACATGGCACACGCCTGCCTTGACGGCATCTTCCGGAGAAGCGCCGGAGCCGCTGGTCTCCAGGGTCAGTTCGCCCTTGTCGGACATTACGACCAGATCAGCGTTAGCGGCGATCATAGCGGAAACGCCGATGCAGGGTCCCAGCACCAGTGCGATCTGAGGTACAACGCCGGAGAGGTTGTTGCTGTGCAGCAGCACCTCGCCATAGGCAGCCAGCATGTCGGCGCCCTCATCCAGACGGCCGCCGATGGAATCATAGATTCCGATAACCGGTGCACCGGTCTTTACTGCCATCTCATATACCTTTTTAATCTTGGAAGCCTGCGCCTTGGACATTGCGCCGCCGCAGATGTCGGGATTCTGTGCGAACACATAGGCGGGGCATCCTTCGATTGTTCCAAAACCAGCTGCAGCCTCTGCAAAGCCGTCACCGGATTTTGCATAGGAATCGATCTCATTGAAGATTCCCTCGTCAAACAACCGGGCAATACGACTGTATGCACCGGTGTCCTTCAGTGCGTCACGAGAAGCCCGCAGCATTTCATTGCCTGCGCTCATTATTGTTCCTCCATTTCTCGCTTTAAAGTCAAGACAGCAGCCCGGAAAACCGGGGTACTGCCCCAAGGACAATGTGCAGAACACAAGTCCTGAATCATTACAATACGAAAAATATTATACTCCGTTCGCCGGAGATTGACAAGTATTTTGTGAAAAAATTAGCAATTTGCCGTGGTGTCCGGAGATTTGGGGCCGGTGTATTTGACAATGGTGCTTAAGTCCGTCTCTGAGCCCGTTTCCCCGGGAGTGAACCCCCGCAGCCGGAGAAATTCGTTCCAGGCCGGTTCCAGAGAACGGATTTTGTATGCGCCCACGGCTGCCCCATAGGAAGCGGCGGCGCGCATCAGGCTGTCTGCAATAAAGACGCTTTCACCGGTGAGGGCTTCCGGCTGTGCGCCGGGTACTTCCATGTGAAGCATCCGCAGCACCGAATGGATGATTTCCACGGCCACCCAGCCCAGCTCCTCTTTCCCGTCGCTCATCATCAGCACCCGGGCGTTATCCTCTGTTTTTTCCGAAAGGCCGTCCAGCAGGCTTTTTTCCCTTTCCCGGTCTTCCATTGGAAGAATGGTCAGCATAGCCCTTCCCCCCTTTCTGTGCGGCGCGTCTGACAGCAGCGGCTTTTTCCGACTGCTCGTTCCGGTTCCGGCGCTCCGCCTTTGCAGAAGAAGCGGTCAGGCTCCGCAGCTCTTCCTTGGTCAGCTCCCGGTACTGGCCCGGCTGGAGCATCCCCAGCTTGACCGGCCCGATGGCGATGCGCTTCAGACGGGCCACTTCCAGTCCCAGCTGTTCGCACATATTGCGGATCTGACGGTTGCGGCCTTCGTGGAGGATGATTTCCAGCACGACCCGGCCGGGACGCTGTTCCAGCACCTTGACACCTGCGGGAGCAGTTTTTCTTCCGTCAATGACCATACCCACGGACATCTGGGTCAGCTGGTCCTCGGTGACGCCGGGACGGACGGTAACCCGGTAGACTTTCGGAACATGGCGGGAAGGATGAGTCATGGCGTTGGCAAACGCGCCGTCATTGGTCATCAGCAGCAGACCCTCGGAATCCCGGTCCAGACGTCCCACGGGGTACACACGCTCCGGCACATCTGCCACCAGCTCCGCCACACACTTCCGGTTCATTTCATCCTGCATGGTGGTGATAAAGCCTCTGGGCTTGTGGAGCATCAGGTACACCTTCTGTTTTGCGGGCTCTACGGCAAAGCCGTCCACGGTCACCCGGTCTTTTCCGGGAATGACCTTATCGCCGATCTGGGCAGTGCGGCCGTTTACCTGCACCTTTCCGGCGGCAATCATCTCCTCGGCTTTCCGGCGGGAGGTCACGCCGCAGTCGGAGAGCATTTTCTGTAAACGTACTTCATTGGGCATAGTTTCAGTTTCCTTTCCTGTTGGTTCTCCATCTTTCTTTCCCTATGTTACCCTGTCAGGCCGAAAAATGCAAGCACCGATTGCCACCAACTGGGCTTTCTTTGGGGCAAAACCGCGGTTTCCGCCGCAAAAAGGGGAATTTCCGCCACGATTTTTTCTCCAAGACAGTATTGCACCCGGCCCACCTGCTCCCCTTTTTTGACCGGTGCGTACAGAAACCGGGGCAGCAAAACCTTTCGCTGAACGGCTCCTTCCTGAGAAACGGGCAGCGCCGCCGTCACCGGTTCTGAGGAGCCGCAAACGGTGATTTCCCCTGCTCCTGCCACCGGAAGCAGACAGGAGTAACCGCTTTCGTCAAAGGTGAGGGAGGTCATTTTGGAAAAGCCGTAGTCCAGCAGCGCGGCGTGGTCATTCCAGTCGTCGGGCGCGTCCAATGTAACCGCCACCAGCCGCACACCGTCTTTTTCCGCCGAGGAAACAAGGCACCGCCCTGCTTTTTTGGTAAAGCCTGTTTTGACACCGGTGCATCCCTCATACAGAGACAGGAGTTTATTGTGGTTCTGGTAGGCAACGGTTTTTTCAGGGGAAAGAAAGTTCACTTTCATGGATTTGGAACCGGCGATGGCGGCAAAATCCGGGTTGCTCATGGCGGCGGCCCCCAGCTTTGCCATGTCCAGGGCCGTGGAATAGTGGGTATCCCCGTCCAGGCCGGAGGGGGTATCGAAATGAGTATCCGTCATGCCCAGCGCCTGCGCCCGCTGATTCATGGTTTCCACAAAGGCTTCCCGGGAACCGGCCACCGCGATAGCGGCGGAGTTGGCGGCGTCGTTGCCGGAAACCGTCAGCATTCCCACGGCCAGATCTTGCAGGGTCAGCACATCCCCTTCCCGCAAGCCCATGGAGGAGCCCTCCACCATCACCATTTCCCGGGTGATTTTCACCTGCCGGTTTTCGATGGCGGCTTCCTCCAATGTCAGCAGGGCGGTCATGATTTTGGTGGTGCTGGCCATGGCGCGCTTTTCCGAGCCGTTCTTTTCAAAAAGCACTTCCCCTGTGTCCAGATGAATAACGGCGGCGCATCGGGCGGAAACAGACGGGGCTTCCTGCGCAGAAACCGGCGCAAAAAATGCCGGCAGCACCAACATAACGGACAGAAGGAGCGATACCGGCAGTTTTTTTGCAATTTTGAATGTCTTTTTCATGGATACCACCCTTTCGGCAAGGTTCCGGCCGGGGCCGTACCTTTCCAGTTTATGCCGGAAAAACAGGGGGTATGCGGGGGAAACAGACGGGGGAATCGTGGTTTTACAGCCCGGAAGCTTCCGTATTGGCGTCCGCTTTTGCGGCCTCAACCGCTTCGGCTGCTTTTTCCGCTTCCTTCTGCTTTTTGTTCTTGTTCAACAGGCCGGTGACAGCGTCCATAAAGCCCGGCGCCATGCCGATGATCCGGTCAACAGAGCTGTTGAAGGGGTCCAGCTGCAGCAGGCGCACGTTTCCGTCGCTGACGGTCAGGAAGGCCACGGGGGTGATGGTGACACCGGCTCCTGCGCCGCCGCCAAACAGTTCCCGGTTGGGCTGTGATTTGCTGGGCAGGTCGGAACCGCCGGAGGCAAAGCCATAGCTGACCTTGGAGATGGGGATAATCACGGTGCCGTCTGCCGTGGTAATGGGGTCACCGATGACGGTATTCACGTCCGCCATTTCCTTGATTTTATCCATGGTTGTGCCCATCATGCTTTCAATAGGATGCTCGCTCATAATTTCCACCAGCCTTTATTTTTGTTATTGTTGATTGTTTATTCAGAAAACGGCTGTGCCGTTGGTCTGTTTGGGAAAGAGGAAAATGAAAACAGGAGGTTCATCAGGATTTTCTTTGCTTGGCCTCTTCCAGCTCCCGATTGGCCCGGATCATCCGTCCGATGATTCGGAACAATCCGCCCAGCCCGTACACCACCATAAGGATGGGCAGGAGATGGCCCGCCAGCTCCAGCCGGATGAGCGTTTCCTTTGACTGAAAATCTGGCTGCACCGTCAGCCCGTATTTCCGGCACTTGCAGGCGGTAACAATGGTCCCCACGGTGGGATAGACCACACCGCAGAGCTTTCCATACAGCAATGCTGTTTCCGCAGCGTCTTCCCCTCCGAGGGTCAGCAACAGGTCGAATTTCCGGAGCACCACATGGCTGCACAGCTTTTTCAGCGTGCCTGCCCCAATTTCGGCCAGATCTTTCAGCAGAGACAGCAGACCGGAAACGCCCTGATACTTCACGATTTCCCGGAACTTGTTTCCCAGCCCGCCGGAGGGCTTTTCTTCGGGAGCCGTTTTTTCTTCCAATGCTTTTTCCGGTTTGGGCTTTTTCTTCTTTTTCTTTTTCGGAAGGGCTTCTTCCGCCGGGGACTCCTCTTCTTTTTCCGGAAGAATGGGGATCATGACAAACCCATAGCCAATCCACAGGAACACTTCCCCATCATAACGGAGCCGGACCCGCACAGGAAGGAGCATCAAAAGCAGAATCAGCCCCAGAATCCCTGCGGCAATGTACCAGCCAATCATGCTTTTCTCCCCTCCTTTTTGCTTGTCCTGCCTTGATTACTCCGCCGGTGACGGCTCCGGCGCTTCCGCACGGGAAGCCGCTCTGGGCGGCGGCGGCAGTTCCTGTAATGACTGGATATTCAGGCACCGGAGAAAATCCGGCGTGGTGCCGTACAGCAGCGGCCTTCCGGGAAGCTCCAGCCGTCCCCGCTCTTCAATCAGCCCTTTTGCAGTCAGGCCGTTGAGCACGGCGCCGCAGTCCACGCCCCGCACCTGTTCGATATAAGCTTTGGTGACGGGCTGGTTATAGGCGATGACGGCCAGCACCTCCATGGCTGCCTGAGAAAGAGGGGTATTCCGGCGCATTTCCAGGGCTTTTCGCACGGCCTCGCTGTATTCGGACACCGTACACATTTGCAGATAGCCATCCAGCTCCACCAGACGGATGCCTCTCCCCTCCCGGTTGGTTTCCTCCATGAGAAAGCCGATCTGGGGTTCCAGCGTGCGGCGGTCCACTTCCAGCACTTCCGCGATTTTTTCCACGGAAACCGGGTCGCCGCTGGCAAAGACAATGGCCTCCACTGCCCCCATCAGCCGGGGGTTCGGCTCACCGGTTTTTTTCTTTTTGAGCGCCATGGCGTCTCCCTCCTTGTGCAAGTTCGATAACCGCGCGGTCGCCTTCTCCCTCAATGCGGATGCGTTTGCCCTTGACCAGCTCCAGCACCGCCAGAAACGCGGCGACCCGCTCGCTTTTTTCGTGTTTTTCCCCGAAAAGCCGGGACCAGGACACACTGCCCCGTTTCCACAGCTTTCGCAGCACGAAAACAATCTGAGAAGTAACGGACACAATGGGATGGGTCACGATGCCGTCAAAAGATTCTGCGCTGGGGGGCTGAAAGCGTTTTCCCCGTCCGGCGGCGCTGAGATATGCCTGCAAAAGCTCCTGGGGCGTATGATGGCGGCGGTAGGTATGGTCAACGGGCAGCTCCATGGGTTTCCGGACAATGCGGTCAAAGGTGAAGCCCATGGCCAGCTCTTTCGCCAGCTCCCGGCAGAGCTGATATTCCATCAGTTCCCCGGCCAGCTGCTGGCGAAGCTCTTTTTCCTCCTCGTGCTTGGGCAGGAGAGAAACGGTTTTCAGGTAGACCAGACGGGCGGCCATGTCCAGAAATTCGCTGGCCACCTCCATGTCCAGCTCCTGCATGGCGCGGATGTGGGCCATGTACTGTTCCAGCAGCTGGGAAATGGACACGTCATAGATACTGACTTTGTTTTTGGAAAGCAGGGTCAGCAGCAGGTCCAGAGGGCCTTCAAAGCTATCCAGCTTATAGGTTATCTTTTCCATCATCTTGCAGATTATAACGCGCCCAACAGCTTAAAGGGCAGAGAAGACAGCCACAGGATTCCATCCAGCGCTGCATTCTGGGCAATATTCAGCGGGCTGTCCAGCACACCGCTGAACAGCAGCAGGAACAACACCATGACAATGGCGTTCTGATACCGGTAATAGGCCGCCATCGCCCGGTCGGACAGGAAAGCGCTGACGACCCGGGAACCATCCAGCGGCGGAATGGGCAGCAGGTTGAACACGGCCAGACTGACGTTGATGACAATATAAGCCGAAAGAAAGGCATCAACGGCGATGAAAACGGAAGTGGAAGCACTGGGCAGTACAAACAGGTACAGGGCAAAATAGAGGATTCCGCCCACCAGCGCAGCCAGCAGGTTGGAAACCGGGCCAGCCAGCGCCGTGATGGCCATATCCCGCTTGGGCTTTTTGAAATTCCAGGGATTTACCGGCACCGGCTTGGCCCAGCCGAAGCCGAACAGCAGCAGGAACAGGGCGCCGAAGGGGTCCAGGCTTGCCAGCGGATTCATGGTCAGCCGTCCGGCGGCGCGGGCGGTGTGATCGCCCAGTTTTTCAGCCATCCAGCCGTGGGCAAATTCGTGAAGGGGCAGGATACAGAAAATCACGAACAGGGTGGCGATGATCTGCATGAGAATGGCTTCACCGCTGACCGAACCGCCGGCCAACAGAGAGCGAATTGCATCAATCAGCATAAAGTTCTCCTTTTCATGGACATTGTTTGATTCATAGGGCGTTTTGTTTCTTCGTGTATTATAATACGAACCGGAAAAAATTACAAGAATTCCCGAGAGCTTCGCCGATTTGTTACCAACTGTTTACAAATTCCCCGTAACGCTTCGATTTAAATAGAAAGAGTACAGCAGGCATTCCTTCACCGGCAACCCCGTCATATCCGACACCGCCCGAGCGTACAGCTTCAGCTGGACTTCATATCTCCGCCACAGCTCCTCCGGCTCCCGGATGCGGTCGGTTTTGTAGTCCACCAACACCAGCCCGCCGTTTTCTTCAAACACACAGTCCACAACGCCTTGCAGCACCACCGGCTCTTCCCCCATTTCGCCGGTCAGCTCCGGTTTCACTTCCCGGGCGGGCAGTTCCGCCATAAATCGGGTTTCCCGCATGACGTTTTTCGAGGAAAGAATCCGCTTTCCCAATGCACCGGCAAAGAATCGGGACACCCGGGCCAGCTCCACCGCGTCGCCCTGCTCCCGGGTCAGGAATCCATCGGCCACCAGCCGCTCCCGCTCTTTTTCCGGATCGGCACAGGCTTCTTCATACCGGGCAAACTGCATATAGGTGTGCAGCGCTGTGCCCCGTTCTGCCGGAGTCATGCCCTGATGGCTTAAAAATGCAGGTCTTGAAAGAGTGCCGGTATGGTCTTCTCCTGCCTTCTCTTCGGCAAAACCGGAGGCCGACACCTTGGCGGGCACATCCGCCAGCTGGGCAAAAGGATACTGCCAGTCCAGCGCTTTTTGCAGCCGGGAAAACAGCGCCGGGTCCGGGCGTGGCTGTTTTTCCTCTTCTTTTTCCAGAACCGCGCCGGGCGTATCAGGCCGCAGCACCCGGATATCCCAGGGGGTGTACTCCGGAACCCGCAGTACCAGCTCTTCGTCCGCCATGGCCCGGTCTCGGAGAATCATGCCGTCGGGATGGCGCAAAGCGCAGCTGAGGAGCCAGTCGGAAAGGCTGGAAGCACCCCGCACCGTGTATTCCGGCAGCTTTTCGTCCTTCGTCAGACCGGCAGCCAGCTTTGCCAGTGTTTTTTCCGCGTCTTTCAGCGTGGTCACCAGAATCAGTTTTTCCTTTGCCCGGGTCATGGCCACATACAGCACCCGAAGCTCTTCCGACATAGATTGCCGGTCCAGTTCCAGCCGGATGGCTTCCCGGGGCAGCGTGGAAAACCGCGCCGGGGAATCCGGGGCTTTCAGCCGGACACCCAGCCCCAGCTCCGGATGGAGGAGGGCATCGTCCTTTTCCTGATTGAACCGGCGGCCACACCCGGCCACAATGCACACCGGGAATTCCAGCCCTTTGGATTTGTGGATGCTCATGATTCTCACCACGTTTTCCCCTTCGGAGCCATTGGAGGCGGGAGCCAGATCCACCTTCTGCTTTTCCAGCCGGTCGATAAACCGGATGAACCCGGACAGGCCGTTATAGCCGGAGCTTTCGTACCGTTTGGCGTACCGGTGCAGCAGCCGCAGGTTGGCCAGCCGGCCTTCCCCGCCGGGAAGGGGCTGCACCAGATTCCGATAGCCCGTTTCTTCATAGAGGAAGTTCAGGAACTCGTCGGAGGGCATGGAGGCCGCCACAGTGCGGAACCGTTCCAGCGCCTGTAAAAACGCGTCGCACCGGGCATCGGTTTCGGCGTGACGCACCACCGCCAGATACAGGGGCAGGCTCCGGTCTTCCAGCCGGATGTCCGCCATATCGTCGGGGGTAAATCCGTAAATGGGACTCATGAGCACGGCCAGCAGGGGGATATCCTGCATGGGATTGTCCACCACCCGCAGCAGAGAGAGCATCAGAGCCACTTCTGCCGCCGCGAAAAAGCCGCCCACCGAAGCCGCCCACGCCGGAACGCCGCATTCTGCCATTTCCTTTGCGTAAAAGGGCGCGACCTTATTGGCGCTTCGCAGCAGCACACAGAAATCCCGGTACTGCACCGGGCGCTGGATGCCGTTTTCCGTGACGAGAAAACCGCTTTCCATCATCTCCCGGATGATTCCGGCAATGTGGCGGCCTTCCAGCGTGGCGGCTTCTTCCTCTTCGTCACAGAGAGAGCTGTCCAGCACATCCAACCGGGTTTCACAGCCGGGCTGGGCCGGATAGGAAGCACCTGCGGCCAGCCGTTCTGTACCGGTATACTCCACATCGCCGATTTTGGCGGACATGAGCTGACCGAACACGAAGTTGACGAAATCCGTCACCTCCCGGCGTGAACGGAAGTTTTTATCCAGCACCACACAGGCGGGATGATTCCGCTTCGCCGGGTCATAGGGGGGAAATTTTTCCCGGTATCCCAGAAAAATATGGGGCATGGCCTGACGGAAGCTGTAAATGCTCTGTTTCACGTCGCCCACCATAAAGCGGTTCTGACCGTTCTGGGAAAGGGCCTGGAATAACAGATCCTGCGCTTCGTTGGTGTCCTGGTATTCGTCCACCATGATTTCGTCAAAGCGTTTCGACAGGGCGATTGCTTCTTTCGTGGGACGAAACTTTCCGTCTTCATCTTCTTCCGCCAGCAAACGGATGGCCCAATGCTCCAGATCGCCGAAATCAGCGGCTTTCCGCTCCAGCTTTTTCTCGTCCAGACACCGGGAAAACCGCAGGACACATTCAAAGAGCTTTTCCACCAGCGGCGCCATGCGGGTCAGATCCTCCCGACAGTCCTCCTGTGTCAGGACAAAGCTCCCCGCCAGTTTTTTCAGGGTATCCTTGGCTTCGTCCCGGGCGGCGGCAATCCGGATTTTCAGCGGGTCGTCCTTATAGCCTTTGGGAGCGCGGAGAGTGGCAAAAGCAGCATTTTGCAGGCCGGTGGACAGCTGGTCCCAGTCTCCGGCGGCGGCAAATTTCCGGATTTTCTCCGCCTGTTCCTTTTCGGCGGCGAGAACCGGGGCAAATTTTGCGTACAGGACGGAGTCCTCTTCCGACAGGGTGAGGGCACTTTTCAGCATCTGGATACAGTAGGACAGCACCTCTTCCCCATAGGACAGCAGGGTTTTGCCCCACACGGTTTCCGCTGCGGGCTGGGACGGGTCATAGAGGGCGGCAATCCGGCGGAGCCAGCGCTCCGGAAAGGGATGGCTTCGGATGAAGTCGTAGAGACGCAGCAGGGTATTCCGCAGCCGCAGATCGTCACGGCCGGGGCTGAAGGCTTCGGAAAGGGCGTCGAACACCTCGTCCTCTTCCTCGTGGTAAGCGGACAGTACCTCGTCTGCGGCTTCTCCCCGGAGCACAGTCATTTCGCTTTCCTCACAGATGCGGAAATCCTGGGGAATGTGTAGCTTATAGAAATTCTCCCGTGCCAGCTCACTGCAAAAGCTGTGAATGGTGCTGATCCGAGCCTGTGGCAGCAAAAGCTGCTGACGCTTTAACCGGTCGTTTTCCGGGTCTTCCCGCAGCAGCTCCGCCAGCCGTTTGGCGATGCGCTCCCGCATTTCCTGAGCGGCTGCCCGGGTAAAGGTCACCACCAGCAGACGGTCAATACTGCCGGGAACCCTGGGGTCGGTAATCCGGGCGATGATGCGCTGTACCAGCACCGCTGTTTTGCCGGAACCTGCCGCTGCCGACACCAGCAGAGTGCCCTCCCGGGCATCGATGGCGTTCTGCTGTTCCGGCGTCCATTTCCGTTCTGCCATGGCGATCATCCTTTCATATATATGAATTTATAATTGTTGTTTTATGAAACTGCATATTGATACTTACTGCCCCAAAAAATGATGCGTTTGGATGCGAACGCATACGAACGTATGCAAACGTATCCAAACGATGCCGATATAGATACAGATACTGGTACAGAAAAAGATACCGAAACGAATACAGACACGGACAGAGGGACAGAAACGATTTTGAGGGTGTTTGTGCCGCGCCGCGTCGAAGAGGATTTTCAAAATTTTTTCTCAAACAGGGAGCGGGACGGATTCGGCTCCGGTAGAATGGAGGTGCTCCCTCCCTTCCTCCTCCCACTCTTCCGCTTCCCGCTCTCACTTCTCTTCCTGCATCCGCTCCAGTGCTTCCTCCTTGGAGCACCGCACCTTTTCCACGTCCTTGTCGGTGTATTCCTTGCCGCAGACCGGGAAATAGGGGCACCACTCACAGCCCCGCTGGTTGTACAGCAAAGGCAGCGCCGCAATATCGCCCCGAGCCAGCTTCTTCTTCATCTGGCGCACCAGCGATTTCACATAGCCCGTCACCTGTTCCAGCTGGAACTCGGACAGCACATAGTCCCGCCGGGCAGGCTCGCCGTTTTTCAGGGCAACCGGAATATAGGTTCCCTCTGCCTTTTCCTCCATGGCGATGATGACCTCCGGGTCATCCAGCACCAGACCGTTCATTTTCAGCTTTTTCTCCGCTTCCTTCTCAATCTTGTCCGGCGGGGTCTGGCGGTCAGCGGGAACCAATGGCTGCACCGCCGGCATGTACAGGATGCCCGCCCCCTGCAAGCCGCCGTTTTCAATCAGCGCCGCCAGATAGATGAGCATTTGCAGGTTCATGCCGTAGAGCACATCGGTGAGCTTGAACTCCTTGGCGCCGGTTTTGTAGTCGATAATCCGTACATAGGTTTCCCCGTGAAGCTCCGCCAGATCTACCCGGTCGATTTTGCCGCCGATGGTCACGGTTCCCGCCTCCGTGGCCACTTTCAGCGGCGGGAACCGGGTTCCGTTCTTCAGCTCCAATTCAAAATACCGGGGTTCAAAACGGCTTTGTGCCAGCTCCTGCCCAATGTGCCGGATGACGGCACAGGCGGAATCCGCCAGACGGCGAAGCTGGAACCGGAACCGGGCGCTGCGGTTTTCCGCCCCTCCCATACAGGCCAGGGCGTACTCGTCGATGAGCGCCAGAATTTCCTCTTCCAGCGCTTTTTTCTCCATGGCCGCCACTTCTTTGCCCGTCTTTTCCCGGAACATCCGTTCCAGCAAAAAGTGCATCAGGCTGCCGTATTCCAGCGACCCCAGTTCCGCCGGGCGGCGCTCTCTGGCGTTCATGCCAAAGCGGCAGAAGTACTGGAACCGGCACAGGTGATAGGTTTCAATCTGAGTGGCGGAAAGACTGCGGTTTGCAAACAGCTCCCCGGCCTTGGCCTGTTCCCGGAACATCATGGGCGACTGGCGCGCTGTCCGTTCCAGCGCTTCCAGACGGCCTTTGTACCGGTCCTTTTCCTCAAACAGCGCCCGCAGAGTGGCGTACAGGGTGTCCTGTGCCGGCCACTTTCGGGAAAGGAGGGAAAAGGCGGCTTCCGGGGCGTTGGCTTCCTGCTCCGGAGGCAGGGAACCGGCATTTTGCACCGGCAGAGTCGGAAACAGGGCTTGCAGCTCCTCCACGATTTCCGAGGGGGAACAGCTCTCCTCCCCGGCGGAGGAATGCCAGCTGACGTACAGCTTTTCCGAGGGGCTGGTCATGGCCTGATACGCCAGAAACTGCTCTTCCAGCGCCTTGCTTTCCAGCGAATCGCTGAGGGGCAATCCCAGCTGAATGAGGGTTTTCCGCTCTTCCTCACTGAAAACACCGCCGGAGGTGGGGGTCTGGGGGAATTCGCCCAGCACGGCGCCCAGGAGGAACACCACTTTCGGGTCTACGGGGCGCATCCGGTCGGCGGTTCCGATGGTGATTTCGTCTACCTGCTGGGGAATATCGGAAATCTCTTCCGCCTGCATCACCAGCCGAAGGAGCTGGGCGTACCGCTCCGGGTCCAGCTTTCGGCCAGCGAGCACCAGCGCCGTCTGATCCAGAATGTTCATGAGCACATCCCACAGCCGGAGCTGATGGGCGGCGGTTTCCCCCTGTCCCGATTCTTCCAGCTTCCGGCACAAATCAGGCAGGGTTTCCTGCAAATGGAAATCCGTCAGCAGCTGGAAAATGGCTTCTGCCGCGCCTTTCCCGTCGGTGTCCGAAAGGGCTTTTCCGAAACGCTGCAAGGGGGCTGTGACCCGCTCCCGCAGGGCGTTGATGGTTTCCAGCCGCTGCACCTGCTCCTCAGTGGTGGTTTCCACAAAGCCGTCGGGGTTTTCCTGCCATGGGGAAAGCCACTTTTTGCCGGAGAGATTCCACAGGTAAGTATAATTTTCCAGCAGGGCGATTTCTCCGGCGTCCAGCCCGGAAAGACCGGTTTTCAGCAGAGAAAAGAGCTCATCCGAGCGGAAATTGTGATTGATGACGCCGAAGGCTTCCAGCACAAAGCGCATAACCGGTTCCGCGTCCACACTGCGGGGATGGTCGAGGAAACAGGGCACTTCCCACCGGCGCAGCGCAATGTCCAGCGCGCCCCGGTAGGTGTCTTCCCGCCGGAGAATTACGGTGATATCCCGCCAGCGGTAGCCCTCTTCCATGACCAGCCGCCGGATCTGGGAAGCCACAAACTCCGCTTCCTCATAGATATGGCGGGCGCAAACCAGCGAAATGCCGGTGTGATCCGATTCCGGCTGGGGCTTTTCGGTGCGGAAGGCCTGCCGCTCCATTTCCCGGAGAGCCGGAGAGGCAAAGCGTTTGCTTTCCGTCAAATGGACGGGGGACGCAATCCGGACCCCCTCTTCCTTCGCCATGCGGAGCAGCTGGTTAGCAGTGCGGCAAACGGTGGAAAACAGGCCGTTGCCTAGTGTTTCGGGAGAACCGGGGCCGTCTGCGCACAAGGTGACCGTTACGTTTTCCGCCTGATGGAGAATCAGACGGAGCACTTCCAGCTCCTGCACGGTAAAGCTCTTGAAAGCGTCCACGGCTACGGTGTACCCGGCGAAATAGTTGTGCTTTTCCAGACAGTCCCGCAGACGGGTCAGGTCGTCCAGCGGGTCCAGATAGCTGTGAGCCACCAGCGCATCATAGGCGGTGAGCACTGCGGAAATGTCACCAGCTTTTTTCTCCAGGGCTTCGTCACCGGAGAGGGCGGCGGCCTGCTTGAGGGCTTCCGGGGAGACGGCGCTCATTTTCAGCTCCGCAGAGGACTGGAGCAGGAGCTGGATCATTTCGGCGCTTTTGGCCTGTGGGCGGAAAAGCCGCAGAGTATCGGCCATTTCTTCCAGTGCAAGGCTCATGAGGATGGTTCGGCCGCCGTCATCCAGCCGTTTTCCGGCAAGACCGCCAAACTGACGGAACACGGTATTGGCGAGGCGAGTGAAGCTGAGCACCTGCACACCCTGGGCCCGGCGGGGGCCAAGGCGGCGGAGCATGGCCCGCTCGCTCTCGAAGGAGACCTGTTCCGGGGTGAGCAGGAGCAGGTTTCCGGCGCCGTTTTCGCAGAGGGAAGCCAGCAGCTCCCGGACATAACGGGTTTTGCCGCTGCCTGCGCGGCCATAGACCAGATGCAGCATGGAATCATCCTTTCTGAAAAATAGAGTAAAAGGGATGCAATAATTTACGGTTTTAGGAGGGAACCGCTTCGCCGGGAAGAGGTTCCCTTTACTTCTGACTGTTTTCCAATACACCCCGGTTTCGAGGTAGACGCGGTTCTGCAGGATATACAGAACGGGCTTATAGGCGTCCCGCAGCCCGTCCGCGTCCCATCCATCCGCCGCGTGGACGGCCCGGTGGCAGAGGGCGTGGTACAGATTGCCCACGCTCAGCTTGACATGCTGACGGACATCCTCCTCGGTGTAAGACGGTACCAGATCGGCCAGCCGGCCGAGGATGTCGTCCGTTTCATGGAGAATCTGACAGATTTCACAGGTGTTCCAGTTGAAAAGCTCTCC